>CAJUEB010000105.1 GCA_910585135.1 uncultured Eubacteriales bacterium | reverse complement strand
ATCTGAATCATCAAGAAGCAAATATTGATTATATTGATACAACTGATCTTCATCACTGACCGTCTTTATCAATTCATTGTTCTCCGCTGAATAGATCCTGATTTCAGCTAAGTTATCTAACTCCTCTGCCGTATATTTTTCTCCCTGCTGCGCGGAACATCCTGCGCAGATGCATAGTCCAAGCACAAGCATCAGCCCAATTTTGATATAGTTTTTCTTATTCATCCTTTTCCCTTCTTTCTATCAGCAATTTGCACGTTGTAACCAATAGGCAGCAAAACAAAATGATAATCGGGGCATATGGACTCCAGGCATTTGTGATGATTCCAACCAGAACCGCAGCCGCTGTAACCGGCAATGCTGCATATATCCAATGATATTTTTTCATATGGCCGCTGCCAGGCGTATACTCTGCATTTTTAACGATCGTGCTATCAATATGCATAGACATTCCCGCCCATATCATAAGCGCTAACCATAACGCATCAGCGATCCATTCAAAAATATTGCAGGCTGTCTGTCCGAAATAAACCATAAAAAAACGTCCCATTTCAGAGTTTGCCAAAAGAATAACCACGCCCGCAATCATCATAGCCGCATATTTCTTTCTCCTGCGATTCCTCTGTCCCTGAAACGCCTCAAACACCTTATCGTCAAATGCAAGACGTTTATTTTTGATTTCCTGATACTGTTTCACCTGAAAAAAATGCCAAAGGACAATGATTATTCCGGCTATCATTGTCATCCAATAGAGAACAGACATGAGCATGCTATATCGTTCAAAACAATCAAAGACATTTGATAAGATAAAAAGGCTGCTCCCTCCCGTAATCCGTTTTACGCCCTGCCTGCTGTACGATAAATATCCGTCCAACAGCTCTTGGCTGACATAATATCCGCCGTTTGATACGTCTTTTTCTGCTGATCCATTCTTATCTTCATAATCCCCCTTCAGCAGGTAGTCCGTTGACACTTCAAACAGATCACTAAGCTGTACTAATTTTCCTGTTTCTGGGATTCCTTTGTCATTTACCCATTTGCCCACTGCCTGCCGGGACACGCCTAACCTCTCAGCCAAATCCTCCTGTGTCATGCCGTTTTCCTTCAGCAATGCTTTTAATTTCTGTCCCAATGTCATCTTTTATCTGCCTCCTGCAAATATTCTATCACTAGGTAATCGAGGATAACAACCAATCCGTGGTTTCATTCTGTCAACTTTGCGTTGCGGCTGTTATAAAAAAAGACTATAACGATCGCTGTCATAGTCCTTTGCGCCAAAATTCATTTTTACATTACAGCTTATTCCTGCCTTAAAACAGCACCAGGTATACCTCCATATCGTGTTCCTGCAAAAAATCACGGATGGCTGTCTTCGCCACTTCCTTGGCCTCCTCCACAGGGTATCCGTAGATCCCGGAAGAAATCAAAGGAAACGAGATCGAACGACAACCGGCATCCTTTGCCGTCTTTAACGCATTGGCATACGCATCATACAAAAGCTGCTGTTCGCCCTGCCCGCCGCCATGCCAAATAGGGCCTACGGTATGGACGATATGCTTGGCAGGCAGATGATAACCAGCCGTTATCACAGCCTGTCCCGTAGGACACGGCGCAAGCCTATCGCATTCTTCCTGTAGCTCCGGCGCATTCGCAGCGGCAAAAATCGCGCCGCAGACACCACCGCCTCTCATGAGCTGACAGTTGGCAGCATTCACGATCGCATCTGTTTTCATTTCGGTAATATCGCCATGGATTATTTCAAACGACATCGTACGCTCCTTTCCCCTTACCAGATATCATTTCTGTAAAGCTCCCGTTCCCGCTGATAGACGAAATTTCGCAACATCGTCTCGGCATTGTGCGAAAGCTCTAAAAACCGGCATCCATGCCCATATGTAAGGTTTCCTTCTTCATCGGTCTGTTCTACGACCCGCAGAACCTCTGCCTTCAAATCGAGCGGCGTTTTCGTTTCCGTGAGCTGAAATTCTATCACCGCGCCCTGATTGACCCACATCTTAGAAACGAGATACGTCCCGCCCGCGCTGATGTCCATCAGTTTCGCAGTGTATCCGCCATCGCACGTCTCGATCGTCCCGCCGACGATCTCATCGGTCCGCATGAGAATGTCGATCTCCACCGGGACTTTGATGTCCATCCGCCTTTGGATCTGCTCGCCCCGCTCCAGTACGCTGCACTTAAACGAAATCACCTGATTCGACAACGTTTCCGGCTCTGAAAGGGTGCAGCGGCAGGGAATCAGACCCATCACAGGATCAAAAAAAATAATTTCAAAGGTTTCCTGTATATGCTCATCAAACTCCTCCGGCGCTGATATCCTGAGATTTTCTTCTTCGTCCAGAAAAACATTGGCCTGGCACAGTAAATTTTTTTCATCATCATAGATCGTCGCTTTTCTGCAACGTTTCAGAATCTTCATCGCAAATGCCTCCTGCTGTATCTTGTTCTAAGTATATCACCAACGATATCGGATATGCAAACCAAAAGGTCAACAATTCCCAGTATACACATATTTTAATTGCTTTGCCGCCATTTCTGCAATGCCATAGATTGTGCTGATGTCGGTCGCATCCCGCCTTGTCATTTTCCACTGCGGGAAAAAACGGCTCACATGAAGCGGGATCTTGGGACTGATCCCGGCGATCCACGAAACCATCCTTTTCAGCTCCTGCATATCATCATTTTCACCAGGGATGACCAAAGTCGTCAGCTCCACATGACAGCTTGCTGCCGCTTTTTTGATGAATGCTTTTACCGTTTCAAGGCTTCCGCCGTGCCGTCTGTAAAAACCCTCCGTAAACGCTTTTAAATCGATATTCATCGCGTCTATATGGGGAAGCAGCTCATCAAGAACCCAGCCTTCCGCGCATCCGTTCGTCACCAGCACATTTTTCATTCCTGCCTCGTGAACCAGCCTTGCGGTATCCCGCACGTATTCAAAGCCCACGCAAGGTTCGTTATAAGTAAATGCTACCCCGATATTTCCCTTTTCCCGAAGCATCACCGCTTCCGCCGCCAAATCTTCCGGCGGCATAAAACGCCATACGGTATCTTCCTCGCCATTCATGGAAATAGAATGGTTCTGGCAAAAGCTGCACCGCATATTACAGCCATACGAACCTGCCGAGAGAATCAGGCTGCCCGGATGAAACCTTCGCAGCGGCTTCTTTTCGATGGGATCAAGTGCAAGCGCTGTCAAGCGACCATAGCTTTTACACACGACCTGCCCCTGCTCATTTTTCCTGGCCTTGCAAAAGCCCGCTGCACCATCCGCAATCCGGCAATGGCGCGGGCATACGTTACATTCCGCCTTCATCCTTTTTCTCCGTGTCGGATCACCTGAAAACGCGCAAGCGCAACGCCTTTTTCATCAGCGCCGATTCCTGCCTTTTGCCTGGCAATGGCTACCTGCTGCTCTGGCGTATCAACCCCGTCAAGATCCGGCAAAAGCAGCCCCCGCCTGCTTCCCTTCGTTACGATCACCCCATAGCGTTTCGCATCCAGCACATCCATGGAAAAGACAGCCTCCGGCTCTCCCAGGACATCCACGCTGTATACAAGCTGCGAAAGCTCCTCCGGCGTGACCGGGGCAAAGCGCGGATCGAAGGCCGCCGCACTGATAGCGTTCTCCAAGATTTCACAAGCGATATTTTCCTGCATTGGCGCAATCGTGCCGATACATCCCCGCAATGCGCCGTCTTTGTGTATCGATACGAACACGCCCGCGCTCCGTTCGGTCATTTCCGTCGGCAAGGCTTCCGGGACATCCATGCGCCGCCCCGTGGTCACATAATGCTCCAGGGATTTCCTCGCCAGCGCCACATAAGCGTCCGCATCATCAGAGGCTGGCGTGCATCGCTGCATCATCGATTTTCTATACTGTTCGAGGAAATTCCGCTTCGGGTCTTTGCCAATCACATCGTATGTGCAGATTCCATAACCGACCCCGAAGGTATCCTGATACGAAAGACGCTCCGGCCGGACCGCCGTTTCGTCCAATGCCCCTGCCAGGATCGTGAACGCCCGGTGACCGCATTCCCCTGCCTGGCTGCAAAACTCATCGGAAAATTCCAATAGCCTGCCGAATTGTGCATCTGCCATGACATCCATAATGCGTTCATCGTACACAGGACCTTCCTCACGATACCCGTAAGGACCGTCCTCCTTTAAATAATGCGACAGATCCCCGCTGGCGATTACCACCGTCCTTCGCCCCAGTTTTTCCGCCGTCTCCTTGATCGCCTGTCCCAGCCTGTAATGCACGGTAAGCGGCAGTCCCGCAAGCCCGACCGATACCAGCCGGTACGAGTGGTAATATTGATTTACAAAGGACAGCGGCACTAACGTCCCGTGATCCAGTTTCTCGTCTTCCCCGCCAAGCACGCCCCAGCAAGAGGCCGCATTGCCGCCTGCTTCCGCAATGCGACACAGCGCATCGATAAATTCCAGATCGCAATCCGCCTCGATGACCGGCTTTTGTGCGCCAAACTGCCGGAAGCTTCCCCGCAAATGTTCCTGCGGGCGAATATGGATATAATCGCGATACATCACATTATGCGGCGATATAACTACGATGGTTTCCGGCGCAAGTGCCGCAATTTCACGACCTACCTTATGATAGGCCTTTGCCGTCTCCGCAATTTTCCGTTCTTCGCCTTTTCCTACCTCCGCAATGATGAGCGGAGGATGCGGAACCATAAATCCAGCTAAAACAGACATCAGTTTCCTCCTTTTTGGCCGCTTGTCCAAACGGCTTGCGACTGTTTCCAAAACTCCTGTCCCAAACGGCTGCCGCCAGCGGGCCGTTCATTGCCCAAATATCTCATATTCCAAATGGCTATAGCCGCCAGCGATCCGTTTATTTCCCAAATCGGTCTACTCGCTTATCTGCCCATAGACAAACTCATAAAGCTTGATCACGTTATCCGTAAAGGCGCTTTCGCCTTCCTCGTATGTGTCCGCAAAGTAAGCATCCATGATCGCTTTGCCCTTTTCCGCAGCGCCGGACTGCACCATATCCAGCGCGAATCCGTCCTGATCCCGAATGGCAGCAATCGCGAGAATGCAGCAACTTGCCAGCTTCTGCTGCAAAGCATGCTCTCCGTCAAACTCTGCGCCGAGCTTGTCATATCGCTTCTGCAAATCATCATATACCCCGATCCAATGAGCCGCTACCTCTTCATACGTCCTGGAAGCGATGCTTTCCCGGTACTGCGCGCGGATCTGCGCATGATCGCTGCCAGCGGCTGTTTTCCACTGAAAATATTCCAAAACGGAAAAGACACAAACCTCATTGACGCCGTACTCAATGTGATCCAAACCCTCAAAGGGAGGCGTCATGAAAAAATCACTGATGCTGTCAAACAGGCTTTGAAAAGACCCATCATCGACGCAGCGTTTCAAAAAATCATCAAACGCCTCTTTAATAGAAGCCGTTTCCGCAACGAGCATATCCGCATCGTACAGCTTCTGCTCCTGATCCTGTACCATCTTATTGTAAAACGCTACGCATTCCTCCGTCCTTTCCCGGTCGAAATCCTTCGTAACCTGATCAATATCGATAATCTGGCCAGCGATCTGCCCTCTCGATAAGGGACGCGGTTCGCCTGTACAAATTTTCTGCATATCCATAGCAATTTCATAATCCATACGCATATGATTCATATCTCCTTTTTCCCGCAATGTGCGTTTATTGTGCATTTATTATATAGGATACCACATTATAGCATCCATTATAGCATCCAGCCACCCTCCTTTAAATAGTTTTTCTGTACTTACTTTTACATATATGGTATACTAATGTATACAATTATGCAAAAATACGATTGGGAAAGAGATTAAAAAGGAGGTCTACATGTTTACGAAATTAAGAAATAAACGCCGGGACAGGAAAGAACGAAGGAAGACCATTCGGGACACATTCAAGAGAGAGGTGGAAAACAACCTCAAGAGCGCTGCAACAAAATCCCTCCTGGAGGACAGCGCCAAAATTATCACAGACAGAAACCGGATCGAACATGAATTATTTGCGAAAAACAATGTGAAGAGAGGGCTGCGAAACTCCAACGGTACCGGCGTTGTCGTAGGGCTTACCCGGATCGGCGAAATCGTGGGATACCACATGGATGCGGACAACAACAAAATCCCTACCGAAGGAAAGCTGTATTACAGGGGCTATAGCATTGAAGACCTGGTCAGTAACTGCATCAAGGAAAACCGTTTCGGATTTGAAGAAACCACCTTCTTGCTCATATTCGGATACCTGCCGAGCAAATCGGAACTAAATGCATTCAACAAGCTCCTCAGCGCCAAGAGGGAGCTTCCTGACGGGTTTGCCCGGGATATGATTTTAACAGCGCCATCTAACAATATCATGAACAAGCTGGCCAGAAGCGTGCTTGCCCTGTATTGTTACGATGAAAACCCCGACGATATTTCCATCTCCAATGTGCTGCGGCAGTCCATCGACCTGATCGGCTATTTCCCTGCGCTGATTGCCTATGCCTACCAAGCGAAAGCATCAAGCTACGATAATATGAGCCTTCACCTGCATAAGCCGATTCCTGAGCTTTCCACGTCGGAAAACATTCTCAGGATGATCCGCCCTACCGGTGAATACACCGAAATAGAAGCAAAGGTACTGGATCTTTCCATGATCCTCCACGCAGAACACGGCGGCGGGAACAATTCATCCTTTACGACGCATCTGGTGTCATCGACGGGAACGGATACATATTCAGCAATCTCGGCGGCCATCGGCTCCCTGAAAGGGCCAAAGCATGGCGGCGCAAACATCGCCGTCATCAACATGATGATGAACATCAAAGAAAATGTGCCTGATTTCAACAACAGGGGCAAGCTGGACGATTATCTGGTGAAAATCCTGAAAAAAGAAGCCAACGACAGGACCGGACTCATCTACGGAATGGGACATGCTATATACACCATTTCAGACCCGCGTGCAAAGGTGCTGAAATCGATGGCACAGGAGCTAGCTGAAAGCAAAGGGCTTGAGGATGACTTCCTCCTCTGTGATTATATTGAAAAACGCATTCCGGTGCTAAAGGCTGAAGTAACCGGCATTGATAAGCCGATGCCTGCCAACGTGGATATGTACTCAGGCTTCGTATACGACGCCCTGGATATTCCAACTGCGATCGCCACACCGCTTTTTGCCACAGCGAGATTATCCGGCTGGTGTGCACACAGGCTGGAAGAGCTGATTGCCGGAGGAAAACTCATGCGGCCTGCCTATAACTCGGTGCAGGATCATCTCGATTATATTCCATTAAGCAAAAGAAACAGCAAAGTGCAGATTAATATGTCCACAGGCAATAAAAACAAAGCCCATCATTGATCCTTCAATGATAGGCTTTGTCAGTAAATTTTTTTGAAATATCCCGATATGTGGCGGCTTCCATGAAATCATAAAAGGCTGCGCCGGATTCGCAGTCCAATCTCATCTGCCGCCCGTCCATTTCATAGATTCATTCCATCTGTTTATTCTTCCATTACATTGACACGGGCAAGTCCCAACGCTCCGAGATTGCCAGCCGTATGCTCCTTCACCTGAATATTCCCAGCCGCCAGCTCATCCCGAAGAATATTGTAGTCATCTTTTGCAAAGCTCGTGAATCTTCCGTTTTCCAATTCCAGGCGGATGCCTTCATTTTCCACATCATAAGAAACGATTTCCCCGCCCGGAAACGCATCATCATCATACTGGTCCAATACGAGTCCTAAAGCAGCACCGATATCTTTGACCGCCGAAGTGACCACAGTATCTGACATCTGGCTCTTATCCGTCTCACAGCAGATCACCTTTTTATCTAAAAGCTCCGCCGCTTCGATTACCGGCATATCCACTTGAGAGCCGCAGGCAAAGATCGCTTCCGTGCCTTCTTCATACCAGCGGGCGGCCCTGTCGGTAGTCGCACTGCGATCCTCGTCTTGCGTACAATAATGGTATTTGATCCCGATCTCCACCTTCATTTCATCGGCGGCAGCCTCGGCGCCTTGCAAAAATCCATACCCATAATCCATGATCATCGGTATTTTTTCGCTGCCCATGAAACCCAGCTGCCGGAATCCGTCCTTCACGGCTGCATATCCCGCCAGGTATCCAGCTTGCTCAGAAGAAAAAAGGATTGCCATCGTATTATCCGCAATTTTTGCTTTCCCCGATTCCGCGTCCACCGGTTCTGCATCGATGAGTATGAATTTCACATCGCTGTATTGATTCTGCGCATTATAAACCACATCCTCAAACGAATACCCGTCTGCTACAATGACCTCCGCGCCCTTTGCAACTGCATTATCGATGGTCGCCTGATAGGATTCC
>CAJUEB010000104.1 GCA_910585135.1 uncultured Eubacteriales bacterium | reverse complement strand
GGCAGCGTGGTGCGAGGCTTCGGCAATACGGGGCAGTCAGGTCAGGAAGGCGTGCTTTACAAGAATTGCATCGGGACATATCTTCATGGACCGCTCTTGCCGAAAAACCCGGAAATCTGCGATTTCCTCCTGACACAGGCATTGCGGCGCAAATACCGGGGCGACATTACGCTGGAGCCGCTCGGCGATGAACTAGAGCATCAAGCGAATCAATATATCTGCGAAAAGGTGAAATAAAGAATGCGCTCCGCTGCCTGTCCATGATCTGAACCGGGCCGCTTATTATCCAGCTATGAGCCGGGCGGCTTGCAGGATATTTGAAGGAGGCTGCCCGCCCGGCCCTGAGATGCCCGCCATCCGGATTGGCAGGTTTATCTCATTCGGGCCACCTATGATCCGGGCGACCAGACATTTGGGACGGTTTTTTCCGCTGCCGTCCACATCCCGCTTCCCGCTTTTTCCATAAACGATATTGCCCCGGCACGAAAAAATATTTTCTCCGGGGCTATCTTTTTGCAAGTCTGGTTCGTTATACAAAATAGAAGGGAGATGGATTTCCTTTCAGGCTGTGGCGGTTAGTCGTTTCATGATCATTTAGGAGGCATTTGTGGATTCCGATTTTTTGCTGATCCGAAAAATGAAGCGGGGCGAAAATGAGGCGTTTGACGTATTCGTCCGCAAATATTACGGGGAAATCTTAGCCTACCTGGGCTATCGCTGCCCTGACAGGACGTGTGCCGAGGATCTGACGCAGGAAACCTTCGTGCGCTTTTTTAGCCGATTGCCCGGATACCGCTACCAGGGGAAGACCAAAAATTACTTATATACGATCGCCGGTAACCTGTGCAAGGATTATTTCAAAAAGAAAAAGGAAATTCCCATAGATGACGTGAAGCTGGGCGAACAGGCGGGAAGCACAGAATGCCCGATGGATGCTGTTTCTGATAAGCTTATGATTGAATGGGCGCTTAGGAAGCTGCCGGAGACGCTTTTAGAGGTTGCGGTGCTGTATTATTTTCAGGAACGAAAGCTTCTGGAAATCGCGCAGATATTGGACATAAGCCTCCCGCTGGTAAAGTACAGGCTGCGGCAAGCGAGACAGCAACTGGGGGAATTGCTGCGAAAGGAGAAGAACGATGAATCTGAAAGAGCATCTCATGGCGTATAAGAAAGCCGGTAAGCTACAACCAAAGGAGGAAAAGATCCGGCAGACGATCTGTGCGGCGAAGAAAACCTTTTTCCTCTGGGAGCGAAAGCTGATGCTGTCCTATCATGAGTTTTTGTGGATACAGTTCAAGCTGATGCGCAAAAGATGGTGCGTTCTGCAATTTGTGCTTTTGTGCGTGCTGGGCATGGCGATGGCGTCTGCTTATGAGGAAAGCTACGTGCAAAGGGGCGCAGGGGTCATAGCGGCTATCTTTATCATTCTCATGATCCCGGAGCTTTGGAAAAACAGGAGCTGCGGCTGTATGGAAATAGAAGAGGCTTCGTACTATTCGCTGCGGCAGATTTACGCTGCGCGCATGGTATTGTTTGGCATTGTAGATGTTTTGCTGCTTACTGCGTTTTGTGCGGTGGTGACGTTGCGGATGCATGTGGTATTTATGAGTTTGCTTGTGCAATTCCTTTTGCCGATGCTCGTGACGGCGTGTATTTGCTTTGGCGCATTGTGCAGCAAATATATCGTAAGCGAGGCGGCGGCAGTCATTTTATGTGTGCTGTGGAGTGCGGCATGGTTTGCGATTACGATTAATGAAGAATTATATGCGATGATTACGCTGCCGGTGTGGCTGGCTCTGGCGGGGGCTGCGTTCGGATTTCTGGGGATTGCGGTTTTTCGCACATTAAATCATTGCAGCGATTATTGGGAGGTAGGATTGGATGAAATTAGAACTCTGTGATTTGACGAAAAAATTTGGGGATTTTACAGCTGTCGATCACATCAATTTGACGATGGAAAATGGCGTTTACGGGCTTTTAGGGGTAAACGGGGCAGGGAAGACCACGTTGATGCGGATGCTGTGTACCTTGCTTACGCCGACGAGCGGCAGGGTTTTTTGTGATGGAAAGGACATTTTTCAAATGGGCGGCGAGTATCGGAAATTGCTAGGCTATTTGCCACAGGATTTTGGCTTTTACCCTGAGTTTAGCGTGAAGGATTACCTTCTTTATATTGCGGCGATTAAAGGACTTCGCCCGGCGTTCGCCAAACAGCGGGTGAGGGCGCTGATCCCGCAGGTAGGGCTTGCAAAGGCGGCAAACAAAAAGATGAGAAAGCTGTCCGGCGGGATGAAGCGGCGCGTAGGAATCGCGCAGGCGATGCTGAATGATCCCAAGATCTTGATTCTTGATGAACCGACGGCGGGGCTTGACCCAAGCGAAAGAATCCGTTTCCGTAACCTGATCAGCGAGCTTGCAGCGGAACGCCTGGTGCTGTTATCGACGCATATTGTTTCGGATATTGCTTATATTGCTACCGAAATATGGCTGATGAAGGATGGCAAATTGATGCATCGCGGTACGGCGGATGAAATCGTAGGATCGATGGATGAGGCGGTCTGGGAATGCCTTGTGCCGAAGGAAGCGGCGGCTGATTTTGCGGGAAAATATAAGATTTCCAATATGCGGACAGATGCGAATGGCGTTGTTTTGCGTATTATTTCACAGGAAAGGCCAACGCCGGATGCCAGGCGGCAAGAAGCATCGCTTGAGGATGTGTTTTTGTATTACTTTGGTAAAAAAGCTGGGAGAGCGGGGAATGAAGATGTTACGATTTGAAATCAAGAAGGTTTTTTCGAAATCGAGAAATAAAATTGCACTGTTGGTTTTGGTGCTTCTTTTGATTGCCACGAGCATTTTAACCATGTCCAGGGTAGAATATATCGATACAGATGGAAATCGCACAAGCGGCATTACGGCGGCGCGGGAGCTTCGCAGTGAAAAAGACGAGTGGGCGGGGTATCTGACGGAAGATGTGCTGGCGGAGGTAGCTGCGGAAAACGAGCGGATCAATCAGTCCCAGGGCGTGCAGTCTGCGGATACCGAGCAGGAAGACCGGGCATATGCCCAAAAACAGGGAATGTCGGATATTATTAACTTGATTAACAGTGCGTTCAGTGAGTGGCGGGATTATAATTACTATGCGATCGATAACATTTCCGCAGAAGAAGCGGGAACTGTATATGAAAAGAGGATCGATGCGCTAAAGGATTATTTAGATTCGGGTGAGGAAACCTTCACAGAGGCACAACGGGAATTTTTGGTGCAGCGGTACGAAAATTTGCAGACGCCGTTTTATTATGAATATATGGACGGCTGGAGCGCACTGCTGCAAAATATATCTACTTTCCTCCTGATGCTGGCACTGGTAATCGGCTTTCTTGTTTCCGGTATCTTTTCGGAGGAATTTCAGACGAAGGCGGATTCGATTTTCTTTTCGGCAAAGCTGGGGCGAAATCAAGCGGTCTGGTCTAAAATAGGGGCTGGATTTTTGATCACTACCGTTTTCTATCTTGTCTTTGTGCTTTTGTATACGGGTATCGTGCTTTTCGCACTGGGATTTGATGGTGCGGATTGCCCGATCCAGCTCGATTTGTGGAGAAGTTCTTATAATATCACATTTTTGCAAGGCTATCTCCTCATTGTCTGCGGCGGTTATATCGGTACATTGCTCGCTGCAACCGTTTCGATGCTCGTATCGGCGGCGCTGCGCTCTACTACGGTAGCAGTTATCGTCCCGTTTATCATATTATGCGCGTTTCCTTTTTTGAGCCGGATCATTACCTTGCCGCAGATCTGCGCCTTTTTCCCGGATCAGTTGCTGGAGGTATATATCGGGATTAAGGAATTTGGGCTGGCGGAGCTGTGCGGGAAGGTGATGAGTACCGTGACGGTGATTATTCCGGTTTATGCGGTGGTCTGCCTGGTACTGCTGCCTGCATTATATTTCGTGTACCACAAGGCCGAGACCAGATAGGCGGAAGGGCGTGTGGTTTACAGCGGATTGTAATGAGTGCAATGGACTCGGCGGGTGTGGCGGCGTGCGATGGGCACGACAACCCTCTGCCGATTCTCTGGATTTTTCTAAAAACCATTTTTTCAGAGAAAATCGGCGGGTTTTGCCCGCCTTCTTATGGGGTGACGCGCTTGTTTTCTCTCATTTCATGCAGTTTCCTTCGGATATAGAGAAAATCAGGGGTGATTTTCTCTATATTTTGTCTTTTTGAAAAGTTGCAGAGAAAAGTCCTTGTTGCAATGTGCATTTTGCTTATTCTCCTGCGGAATTGTTCACCGGATTCTCTCAAAAAAAGAATTTTTATGTTTTTTAGAGAAAACGAGAAAACGCATTTGAATAAAGGGCGGTGGCTTGCTATCTCGCAATGCATGACAACGTAGGGCTCGGCTAAAATTGTTGCAAGTTTTTTAAACGTCAAAAATTCAGTTGAGAGACTCTTTCTTTCATAGTCTCTCAGTTGTATTTTTTGAAGCAGGTATTGCGGAGTGGTTTCTTATCGTGCATTGTTTGGCAGTGTCGTTTTTTTGCGCATTCATTAGCGGTATGATTTTTTGTCCCTTCGATTCATTTATGAAGTTTTTTCATTTTGCTGGCGGGATTTTTTCGTTTTTTCATTTTGTCCTGATTTGCCTTTTTTCGCAGCGTCGTTTTTCCTTCCCTGCCCTTTGCATTGCAATGAATCATATAGAAATCACACGAAATTTTGGAATTGGTATTACCAGATACCACAACACAAAAACCACACAAAAAACCCATAAAAGTATTGACATATATACATTCAATCCATATAATGTTAAACAAATCACATAACTGGTATGACCAATATATCGAAATCAAATGCGCAAAACCAGGGAAAGAAAAAGAAGCGGTTTGCTAGAGGGGCGTAATTCGAGTGGGTCTTTTGGCATTTTAAACAGAGAAACGTAATTTGGAAGACCGTTTTCGCATTTTATGCTAGGAGGGCGTAATTTGGAAGACCGTTTTCGCGTTTTATGCTAGGCGGGCGTAACCCGGAAGGCCGTTTTCGGCGTTTTATGCCAGGACGGCGTAACCCGGAAGGTCGTTTTCAGCGGTTTATACAGGCAAGCGTAACCCGGAAGACCGCCTTCAGCGACCGATACAGGAAAGGAGAATTCGTATGGCAGATCATTTAGCCGGATATGTACCTGCGTACATCGAAGATGAGGTTGAGCGTGAGCCGATCGTCAAATTGGCGAAAATGATTACGGATCGCGTACCACAGAAACTGGGATTAAAAAAGATTACGAAATACGATCCCGAATACTGGGGCCTGGCAGCGATGTGTACCGATGAGATGGCGGAGATCGCTTTGAAAATGGGCGTGAGGAAACCGAAGACGTTAAAGCAGATGGTGCAGATCACGGGACTGGAAAAGGATCACCTGGAAGAACTTTTGGAGCAGATGGCATGGAATGGCGTCCTGGAGTACAACTGGGAAAATCCGCAGCATGAGAAGCAGTATGTGCTGCCGATGTTCGTGCCGGGAAATGCTGAGTTCAGCAATATGAATCTACAGATGCTGAAGGCACATCCCGAGGTGGGCAGATTTTTTGAACGCATGAGCAGGCTGCCGCTTGAAAAAATCACGCCGATGGTTCCGCCGGGAGGCGCAGGGATCGGCATGCACGTCATCCCGGTGGAAAAAGCCATTGAAATGGAGAACGAATCTATTTCCTTAGAACATATTTCATATTGGCTGGATAAATATGATGGAAAATATGCGGCAAGCCCTTGCTCGTGCAGGCATTCCCGCCAGACATATGATGAAGGCTGTGCCGATGACCCGGAGGGCTGGTGCGTGGCTGTTGGCGATATGGCTGATTATGTCGTGGAAACAGGCAAGGGCGGCCGTTACATAACGAAAGAAGAAGCATTGGAGATTTTTCAGCAGGCGGAGGACAACGGGTTTGTCCACCAGATTACGAACATTGACGGTGAGAACAAGATATTCGCGATCTGTAATTGCAATATCAATGTCTGCTATGCGCTCCGTACCTCGCAGCTATTTAATACGCCGAATATGTCGGCGTCGGCATACCGCGCCCGTGTGAAAACCGAGAATTGTGTTGCATGCGGCAGGTGCGTGGAATACTGCCCCGCAGGCGCGGTGAAGCTGGGACAGAAGCTTTGTTTGAAAGACCGCAGTCAGATTGAATACCCGAAGATCCCGCTTCCGAGCGAAAAGCCTTGGGGCCCTGAAATGTGGGATGAGGACTATCGGGATAACAACAGGATCAACTGCTACGATACGGGAACAGCCCCTTGCAAGACCGCCTGTCCTGCGCATATTGCGGTACAAGGATATCTGAAAATGGCCGCGCAGGGAAGGTATGCGGATGCCTTGGCGCTGATCAAGAAGGAAAACCCACTGCCTGCTATTTGCGGACGTATCTGTAACAGGCGTTGCGAAGACGCTTGCACGAGGGGAAGCATCGACGAGGCGATTGCAATCGATGAAGTGAAGAAATTCATTGCAGAGCAGGATTTGAATGCGGAAACGAGATTTATCCCGAAGAAGACCGTTCCTGCGTTAAAAGGATTTTTCCCTGAAAAAATCGCGATCATAGGCGCAGGCCCGGCGGGCCTTTCGTGTGCGTTTTACCTTGCGGAAAAAGGCTATCAGCCGACCATTTTTGAGAAAAACCCGAAGGCTGGCGGTATGCTGGTATACGGGATTCCTTCCTTCAAGTTAGAAAAAGATGTCGTGCAGGCCGAGATCGATATCATCAAAGCGATGGGCGTGGAAATCAAGACGGGCATCGAGGTGGGCAAGGATATTACCATCGAGGAACTGCGAAAGCAGGGATACAAAGCGTTTTACATTGCCATCGGCTGCCAGGGCGGCAGGCTTTTAGGCATTCCGGGCGAGGCGGCAGACGGCGTGATGACTGCGGTTGACCTGCTCCGATGTGTTTGTGAAGATGAGGCTTATCAAGTGAACGGAAAGTCCGTTGTTCTGGGTGGCGGAAACGTTGCCGTCGATGTGGCGCGCACGAGCAGCCGCTGCGGTGCGTCGGAAGTGTCTATGTACTGCCTGGAAGCGCGCGACGTTATGCCAGCTTCGGATGAAGAAATTGCGGAAGCGGAAGAAGAAGGAATCACGATCAACTGTGGCTGGGGTGCGAAAGAGATCTTAACTGAGAATGGCAAAGTTACAGGGATCGTGCTGAAAAAATGCGTGTCGGTGTTCGATGCAGAAAATCGTTTCGCTCCCGTTTATGATGAAAACGAAACGAAGACAGTCGAATGTGATCATGTATACATGAGTATCGGCCAGAGCATCCTATGGGGTGAGCTGCTAGCGGATACGAAGGTGGAACTTGGAAAAGGGCAGGCGGCTGTTGCTGACGGGCTGACTTATCAGACCGCAGAGCCGGATATCTTTGTCGGCGGGGACGTTTATACAGGACCGAAATTTGCCATCGATGCCATTGCGGCAGGGAAGGAAGGGGCGATTTCGATTCACAGGTTCGTACAGCCTCATTCCAGCATGACCATCGGCCGCAACCGCAGGCAGTTTATCGAACTCGATAAGGATAATATCTATATCGAAAGCTATGATAATTCCAGCCGCCAGATTCCAGGGAAAGACAGCAGCATCGACCATAAGCGGTCCTTCCGGGATGCAGCCCTGCCGTTTACAGAAGAGCAGGTGAAGGCGGAAACGGCAAGATGTTTAAGCTGCGGCGCTTCCGTTGTAGATGAAAACAAATGCATCGGGTGCGGTGTCTGCACGACGAAATGTGAGTTTGATGCGATCCATCTGCACCGTGAATTTCCGGAAGCGAGCAAAATGGTCGCCAGTGAGGATAAGCTGAAGCATATATTGCCGTATGGCGCGAAGCAGGCGATCAAGATCAAGCTTTCCAGAAGGGGAAACAAGTAACATGCATGAGCTTGGCGTAGTGTTCCATATTATGAAGGGTGTAAAACGGGTAGCTGCGGAAAATAACCTGACCGAGATCGCTTCGGTGACAGTGGAGCTGGGGCAGGTTTCGACGGTGATCCCGCATTATCTTACCGACTGCTGGAAGTGGGCTTCGGAAAAGGAAGAACTCTTGCGGGGCGCAACGCTAAAAATAGAAGAACTGCCCGCGGTTACGTATTGCGAAGCTTGTGAAAACACTTACAGCACGGTAGAATACGGCAAAATTTGTCCTCATTGCGGCAGCGGGAAGACTTATCTGGTTCAGGGAGATCAGGTAATGATAAAAGAGATCGAGGCGTGTTGATTGAAAAATCATAACGAAAACAGGGGATTATTGACCAAAAGATTGTAAGAGACGGAGCGTCATGTTGGTTCAAAACTCATAATAAATAAAGAAGGAGATG
>CAJUEB010000103.1 GCA_910585135.1 uncultured Eubacteriales bacterium | reverse complement strand
GCCACCATCTCACAAAATACCGAAGCACCGGTTTGTAACGATTGCTGTTTTGCTTAAAATACCGTTTTATCGTAGCAAATTCCAAAGCAGCAGTGAGAATAAATCCAGTCATGAGCGCGAACAACATACTAAACCCGATACTCCAGTGGCACAAAAGCCTTAAAACTAAAGACATCAAAAATGCCTCTGCCATTCCAATTAAAAAATAAACTGAAATTCGCTCATAATCCTTGCAAATGGATAAGTAGATCATGGAATAAAGCACCATAGTCAGAGAGATAAATGCACAGAACCCAGTAAATACATAGTATATTTTAACGCCGCCCACGAAATGTTCCCAAAGGCAAAATGGTACGCCTGCCAAGCAGCTAAGCCCAAGGTTCATAACCAGCCCCAAGTAAAAGCACGGCAAGATATCTTCATACCGTTCCTCATAAATGACATCCTGCATATATTTAGACAGCACCGCAGTAAAAGGAGAAACTGCCAGCAGGGAAAAAATGAACGTATATAAAACCGTACAGGAGAACAATTCCCGTTCCAGATAGCTTATCTCGTTAAAACCAAGCACATACCCCATAAGCAGGATATTGAGGATTACCACAAACATGGGCGCTACTGTAATAATCGTGCTATAGGCAAATCCGATAAAATCCGCAAAAATGGATTTTTTATCAAAGATACGATTCAGTTTAACGCCTACACCTGCCATTTCTTCACTCCTTTCGCTTTCAAGCCACTCTCTTCTATTCCATATACTCGTCTTCCCATACCAAACCCATCTGCTCTGAAAAGCCACGATAGATATCCCGATAGGTTTTCTTCATCTGCCGGGTTTGATAGTTTGCTTCCACTCTCTGAAAACCGATGCGTCCCATCTGGCGGCGCATCGCTTCGTCATGAGCTAGCGTTAAGATCGCCTTGGTGATTTCCTCTACGTTCATAATATGAGTGATGATTCCAGCGCTGCCGTAATCATCCCGGTCTCCGAAAACCAAACCTTTACAATTTCCTACATCCGTTGCAATAACCGGGACACTTGCCGCGAAGCTTTCCAAGATGGACAAAGGCTGACCTTCACTGATACTGGTCAAAAGAGTCATATCCATCCTCCCGAGATAGTCCTTCACATTAATTTTCCCGGTAAATATTACATCCTGCAATCCCATGGTATCCACCAGCTCAAAACACTCCTGGGCATATGCTTTGTCTTCTTCCCAAGGCCCCATGACCCATAGCCGTAAGGACGGTTCGCGTTCTTTCGCAAAACCAAAAGCCTGAAGCATCGTTTTCACGTCTTTGATCGGCGATATGCGAAGCACTGCGCCGATATTAATTTTGCCTTTATCCTCTTCCTGTTTCCCCGGAATGTCCTGAAAATCCTGTACCGAGACGCCATTCGGCGTAATCACAGCCTTTTCCGGCGGACAACCAAGCTCAATCTGCAATTCCCTGGCATGCACATACAAGCTGGTAACCAAGCCGGCGTCTGTATAAGCCAGCTTTGACATTTTTCGGAATTGATCAATCCAGATGTTCTTATAGATTCCTTGTATCCATTTTGATTTGATCAGTTCTTCTTCCCGCTCCCTCGTATAAATACCATGCTCCGACACCAAAAGCTGCCCTTTGTGCATATGCTTTGCCATGCTCCCCAGTACACCTGCATAGCCAGTAGATACGCAGTGATACAGATCTGCTTTTGGCGTCTTCATTTTCAGAGCCAGAAACAAGGGTAAATAAATGGAACGCATCGTCCACAAAAAATCGGAAAATACAATCTGGCTATAATAGAGATTATAATATTCCGTAACAGCATTGAGAAAATCTTCCCCCATGAGCAAGCCGCTGATCGAAGGATCTTTTTTTTGAAAGAAATCAAATAAAACCTCCCATTCCACCTGCCGGTTCAGGAGAAGGCTTTGCAAAGCATGGTATTCCTTTTTGTTCATGCGCTTTTTGCGCCAGCTTTTCTTCTTTTTCCAATCGGAATCTTCTAAATAAAGCTCATGCACCTCTGTAACATTATCCGGCAGCTCATAGACAAATTTCCCGCGCCAGGAACGATCCGCTACAATGGACAAAATCACAAATTCCTGGTTTGGAAAAGAACGGATCAAATTATGTATCCAACTGGATACCCCGCCTACCACATAGGGGTAACAGCCTTCCGCAATTATACAAACTCTCATTCTGCCCTTTCCTCACTCTTCATAAATGTAATTAGAGCCCTTCACCGGCTGCAACGCGATGGCAATATGCGCCTGGTCCGCTTTGATGAGAAAAGCATTCGCCTCTATTCTTTCCCATTCTCCGCCATCCACTTCTTTGATCGTATTGCCATTGATCCGCAGGATAAACCATGTCGTCCCCTGGTTTCCTGAAATATCAAGGTGGATTGTATTGCCTTCCTGCCGATCTTTATAATCTGCCGTCAGAAAGCTGCGGATGCGCTCATCACATTCCGACACGGTCGTCGGGGAAAACATCTGGAAATTTTTCCAGTAATACTGCAAATCCAAACCTAAATTCTCGGATATGTCTTTCCAAGTATCGTCGCTTTTATCCTGCGGATATGCAACCTGCATCACATCGACCAGTACGCTGCTGTATCCCAGTGCCGTTTCCAGGCTCTTTGTGCGGAAATCCTGCCTGTATGTATATTTCAGTCCATTTGCAATGGTTCTCTGTTCCGTTGCCGTTTCTGTCACATAGCCTAAAATTTCATTGCTTCCATCATAATCCGCGACTACTGTCCTCGCATCCTTCAGGAATTCCTGCTGCAAAGCCGCAGTCATTACATCCTCATCTTCCTTCCCTGCATAAACCGAAGTGAACCGATAATCTGCAAGCGCTTTCTGCATAAACGCCTCATCTGCCGCCAGCTTTCGCGTGACCGATGTCTTCGATACATTAATGAGCGAAATCCCGGCTTCCGCACTCTGCTCGTTCAAAAGCTTCATATAATATATCAGCATATCCTGATCCGGCTCATTTTTATCGGCATAATCAAACTGTGGCGCCATCATACAGGAAAAGCCTAGAGAACTGCGGGATTGTGCTTCGACAAGCGTTGGCCATATGACGTCCCGCATCACCTGATCCATTGATTTGCTGTAACGCCGCATGATCTCACGGTCGTTTTCCACAGCCAGTCCCGGATAATTCGCTACGACCAAGTTTTGTGCATTTACAATAGGATAAATGGTGTAATCCTTTGTCTTTGCTTCCATTGCTGACAAAAGACCCAGTCCGGTCACATCCTCCATATAAGACCCATTAACCACAAAGACAGATGCATTTTCAGATCTCTTTTCCCAGATAACAGGCGGAAAATCCTCTGACTGAACCGATTCGTCCGCCGGCACGCCTTTCATATAAACCCTGGTTCCTGACGTAAGGCGATACCAAGGAAAAGTCAGATCCATGTCCTGTTTTTTTCGTTCTTCCTCCGCATCAGCAGCTTTGTAGATGATTTCGCCGCCTAATAAAAAACCTTCATATAGATGCACTCCAGCCACAGTCGTTGTTTTGGCGGTGATTCCCCGAATCCCTAAAAGCTGCTGCAACGGCGTGTTCTTTTCCAAAACGTCTACATCCGGCAATCTGCAAAAAACAAGGTTCATTCCTGATTGCACATATGCTTCCAGATTCTGCACGGCAGATGCTTCCTCCCAATTGATACCGCCGGGATCTATGATGACCATCATCGAATCAAAATTCTTTGTTCTCGCATCTTCACTTCTCCCAAATGCAGCAAACGAGTCATAAGTTTTCAAAAAATGCTTCGAGTATAAAGCCCATGCCTGTACCATATTTCCGATATTGTTTTCTGTGTCTCCAATATATACAGCCATGCGGTTTACGGCATCCTCACCTTGCGCGTCTGCCCGATATGCATCACTTTTCCCCGGCAGTTCATTCACATCCTTCACATACGGATTCGTATCGTAATCATTCCACATTTCAATGGTAACTGCTGAAGCTTGGAACAAGAAAAAGACGATAAACATGACCACCGCAATTACAAAGTAAATTCGACGTGATACCATCCTGTCCTCCCTCTCAACTAAAAAGACGAATCAATTCCAGCGTTTCATTGTCGATCACGACATCTGATTTTTTTAAAGCATTGAAGGTCTCAAAAAAAGATTCCCTGTTTCGTGTCGCAAAGTACAGCTTCAGCTTGCAGGTATAAGACGGCAATTCGTCAGGGATCTGCTCCGCCATCCGTAAACACCACTTTTCACATTTTTCATAGTCCTTAATTTCCAATAACCGCAAAAATATTCCCTCATACTGCTGTGCAGTAAGGGCGGAAGGTTTCTTTTCATAAATTCTCCCGGCAGTCTCCTCCATCATATGCACGAACCATTTCTGTTCAAGCTCGGAAAACACCTTCTGTTTCAAAACACCATCCATATAATCGATCATCTGCTTTTCATATTCTGTCCCGGAGTCATCCGCCTGTGCATTCTGATAGAGCCTCTGTACCGTTATGCGGAAATCATTTAGCTGGTCCCTAAGTACAGATGACGCATAATGCGAGGATTCCGAATCCTCAGCATTCAGGGCCTGCGCGATCGGAGCCAAGGATTCCTTTATGTCACCCTTCAGCATATTCATCATCGCTATCCGCAGGTTTTTTTTGTCATTCAGGGAAAGTGCTTCCTCAAGAGGCACTACATTCCGTTCCCGCTCTTCATCTGCCTTCAGTTGGATCTTGACACGCTCTTTGCTGAAAACAACATCCGCCAAATCCACCTCTGATCCAAAAAATACAAGGTACAGCAAATGCGACAGGAAAAAGAACAAAGGACCGATAACTGGGCAAATCAGCATAATAACAGACCGAATCAGATAAGTCCGCCTATTTTCATAAGAAACTTCCTCCGTCTTTTTCCTATTCTTTGCCGATTTCAGGGAAACGACGAATACGGTATTCCACAAATAGTATGCCAAAGTCACCAGCAGGTTAAGAATGAGCACGATCAGGAAAATAAATTCCTCTCTTGTCAATATCATGCCTCTAACTCCTTTCCGGCATGGTTTTTATAACCAGCGATCCGAACAGGATGGCTTTTGTAGCCAAAAGCCTTAAACCGTTCAATGACTACGCCCGCATGCTCTGTATCTGTGTTGGATAACAATACATATAACCCACCGTCCTTCAACATTCCCATATAGTCAGTCTGACGCAAATTCTGTCCCAGCGCAGCAGCCGCGCGTTCAGGGGAACCATCTCCTGCCACGATGCGCAAAAGGGTGCATTCCGTCAACCCTTGCTCTTTAGCATCAAAAAAGGCTTTTACTAAAAGCGCAAACGCATCTTCTGCCAACAGGTTCGTACCTTTCATATACCGCTGATCCTTCAATGAATCCAAATAACGGTTTGCCCGCAATACCGCATTTTGAATCAAGCGCCCGATGATCGTCAGCCTGTTTGCCTCCGCTAACGTCATGCGCTGCCATGGAAGCCCCCATATCATGAAAATGAGCTGCATCCTTTTCCCTTCAAAAACAGCGCTCGCCATCAAAGGCAATTTGTCATTCATGTGCTTATTTATGTAAACGTGTTCTTCCTTTAATTCCGCATACATTTCCTCCATAGCCGTATACTCGATGGAATTTCCCAGCTTTCTCGCCTCAGGCGAGGTCGCGGAAAAAAGCCTTGCATAATTTTGGTTTGCTACCAGATATATTGCGACATCGCTGCTATCCATCAACTTCGCCAATACTTGGGAAGCATAAAACAGGACTTCTTGCGAGCTATATTTGTCCAAGCTGGAGGTGATTTCATAAATCTTGCCCAAGCTGT
The DNA here is from genome assembly GCA_910585135.1 of uncultured Eubacteriales bacterium. Taxonomy (GTDB): domain Bacteria; phylum Bacillota; class Clostridia; order Peptostreptococcales; family Anaerovoracaceae; genus Lentihominibacter. Next base: position 2,603 of record CAJUEB010000103.1, on the reverse strand, counting down.
CTTTTTGATTTACGATTTGCGCTTCAAAGCTTCGTTTCATCCGCACGTTGCTATCATTAATATTTGAAACATCTTCCAGTTTTTCTCGGAGATATCGAATCTCCTCTTCATCATCTTTTCGAATATGCTGCAACTGATCCCGCATATACCCTACGACCATTCCCAAGATAAAAAGCTGTATTACCCATACATAGGTATTATGATCCAGCAGTATATCGAATCCGCTGCGGGTATACATCTGCCGAAAACAATACCCTGCGACCGAGAGTAGGCTGGAAAAGACTGCCTGCTGCTGTCCATGCACAATGGCAAATAAAAGCACATATAACAGGAAAAAATCCACCCGGTCAAAGTATTCACTTCCTACCGCCCGATTATTAAGCATGAAAAAGGGAATGAAACAAATCAGGTTTTCAAGAAATGGGAGAAGCTTTCCGAAAATTCTCTTGGCATTTTGCTTTAGCTTTTCAACCCTGTCTGCCGTCACTGTTCCCGCATCATATGCTTCAGGGAAAGAATTACTGAAACGTTTTACAAAATCCGCAACCTTCCCGGCGCCCGCCTCATAGCCCGTGAAAATTTTCTGGCCATATTCTTCTTGATAGGTTTGCCCATCCAGCACCAATCTATGATTTTCCCCTACCGGATTGTCAATAACATCAATGCCTTCTCCCATGCTCTGGCATATTGCTTCCGCAAGCTGTGTCTCCGTGATTTCTTCCATCGAAGAAATATGGTAAAGAGGCTGTGCCGGGGTTTTTGCAATCATTGCTTTATAGGCCAGCTCTACCGCGTCATTGATGTATAACATGGAAAACGTATTTCGGCTGTTGGCAGAAATGCGGCCATACTTTACCGCTTCCATGCACATCTTAAAGCATATGTCATCCTGCCGCTTCCCGCGTTTGGGAACGCTATAGATTCCATCAAAACGCAGGATAAGCGTATCCAAGCCCTGTGCATTGCGGTAATTTCCACACAGCGATTCGCCTTGCGCTATGGCCAATGCCCTCGATCCCTTTGGCGAAATCGCCTCTGTTTCCGAAACATTATAAACATAAGCATCCCCATATACTTCCTGGGAAGAGAGGTACACAAAACGTCCGCTTCCAACCAACGAATATGCCGATAAAATATTTGTCAGTCCCGCCATATAGCGCACGGATTCCTGCTGCACCTTGCCCCAATCAAAATTTGAATCATAGCTCCCTGTAAATACAGTGATGTCCGGCCTTATGCTTTTGAAAATTTCTTGAATGCTGTCATCATCATAAGAAAAGTTGTATTTTTCAAATACATGCTTATAAGACGCCTGACTTTTCCTTTGTCCTGTGAGCAAAAAAACACGATGGCCATTTTTATTAAATTTATCGATCAAGGCATTCATCATTTGGCTCGCACCGCCAATCAATAGAATATCCATTTTTTTCCTTCATCCCCCATTAAACTGATTTACAGCTTCTTTCCTTCATCTTCAAAGCCATTCGGATTGTTTTTCTGCCAATTCCAACTGTCACGGCACATATCTTCAAGACCATATTCGGCTTTCCAGCCTAAAACCCGCTCAGCCTTGCCCGGATCGGAATAACAGATTGCAATATCCCCCGCTCTCCGCCCTTTTATCTCGTATGCGATCTTGACGTGATTCACTTTTTCGAAGCTGTTTACAACATCAAGCACGCTATAACCGCTGCCGGTTCCCAAATTAAAAACCTCCAATCCACACTGGCCTATGACAGAATCGAGAGCCTTTACATGACCCTTCGCAAGATCAACAACATGGATATAATCCCTGACCCCTGTACCGTCCGGTGTGTGATAATCATCGCCAAATATACTGAGCTTTTCCAGCTTGCCAACTGCAACCTGTGTGATATAAGGCATCAGGTTATTCGGAATGCCCCTCGGGTCTTCCCCGATCATGCCGCTTTTATGTGCCCCGATCGGATTAAAATACCGAAGCAAAACGATATTCCACTCTGGATCTGCCTTGTGTATATCCATCAAGATTTGTTCTGCCATCGACTTGCTCTGCGCATAAGGATTCGTGCACCGCCCCTTCGGACACGCTTCCGTGACCGGAATAATCGCAGGATTGCCATATACGGTCGCAGAACTGCTAAAAATCAAATTTTTGCATCCGTTGTTTGCCAGCACATCCAAAAGAACGAGCGTCCCCGTCAGATTGTTATCATAATACTTCCACGGCTGCAAAACAGATTCGCCGACAGCCTTCAGCCCGGCAAAATGAATGCAGCAATCAAAACGGTGCGACTGGCAAACCTGCTCCATCGCATTCCGGTTTCTTACATCAGCCTCCAGGAACAATACTTCCTTGCCGCTAATTTGCTCTGCCCGCTTTAATGCAGCCAGTTTAGAATTCACCAGATTGTCAACGACAACGACTTCATGCCCTGAAGCCTGTAGCTCTATAACAGTGTGGATTCCGATGTACCCAGCGCCGCCGGTAACTAAAATTTTCACATTAAAAACATCCCTCTACATTAGTCCGTATGCTGCTTTCTTTCCGGTTTCTCGCACAATTATAATACCCCCCCCCCATCAAAAATGGGGGGAGGGGCATTTCCCCTCAGAAATGCATT
>CAJUEB010000102.1 GCA_910585135.1 uncultured Eubacteriales bacterium | reverse complement strand
GATAAAGCTTATAGGCGGGGCAGGTCTTATTTTTTGCATGCGCCATTGGAACAGTTGTATCATATGCGCTGAACCGGCGGAAGCGATAGTTGTTTCAAGTTGTTTCCCGTTTTTCATTTGTTATGTTCGTGATGTTTGATCAGTCACGATATAAAAATAAATGATTGCTTATTTTAATCGAATGGAGGAGAGCAAATGGCTAAAATTTTAGGAAGCCCTTCACGGTATATTCAGGGGGCAGGAGAACTACAGAATTTAGCAAAATATGTAAGCCCTTTTGGCAAGAAAGCATTTATCGTTATTACAGAATCTGGCAAAAAACGGATCGGGGATGTAATTTCCGGGAGCTTTACGGCGAGCGAATGTGAATTTGTTTACGATACGTTTCATGGAGAATGCAGCAAGGATGAGATCAATCGTTTGAAATCTGCCTGTGAAGCTTCTGGCTGTGACGTGATTGTAGGAGTCGGCGGCGGCAAAGCGATCGATTCCGCCAAAGCGGCAGCGTATTATGCAGGTGTTCCTGTCGTCGTATGCCCGACGATTGCAGCGACCGATGCACCGTGCAGTGCGCTTTCCGTGATCTATACGCCTGATGGCGTTTTCGAGGAATATCTGTTTATGCCGTCTAATCCAAATGCTGTTTTAGTAGATACGGAGGTTTGTGTAAAAGCGCCGGTTCGACTTTTGGTATCCGGCATGGGGGATGCGCTGGCAACCGTCTTTGAGGCGAGGTCGGCGGTGCAGAAGGAAGCTGATAATTGTGTTGGCGGCAAAGGAACGATGGCAGCGCTGGCATTGGCGGAGCTGTGTTATAAGACATTGCTGGCTCAGGGTGTAAAAGCAAAGGCGGCGGCAGAGCAGGGGGTATGCACCCCAGCGGTGGAACAGATTATCGAAGCGAATACGCTTTTGTCTGGCATTGGGTTTGAAAGTGCGGGGTTAGCAGGGGCGCACGCTGTTCACAATGGCTTGACTGCTTATGAAGAGACGCATAGTTTGTATCATGGTGAGAAAGTCGCATTTGGAACGCTGGTTCAGCTCATTCTTGAGGATTATAGCCTGGCGGAGATCGAAGAAGTAGTGAACTTCTGCATCAGCGTAGACTTGCCTGTTACGCTGGAGGATTTGGGGATTACTGCGCCAGATCCGAAAAAGCTGATGAAAGTTGCAGAGCTGTCTTGTGCGGAGAATGACACGATGGGTAATCTGAAGGTCACAGTTGGTCCCGCCGATGTTTATGCAGCGATTCTTGCGGCTGATGCGTTGGGTCATCAATACAAGTAATGGATATCGGAAAATATGCTGTGTATTTGATGGATTTGTAAAAGTTCTTTGTATTCAAATAAGGCCGGGGATTTGGTTTTTATTCCCGGTCTTTTTTCATGTCAGGGATATCGTCTTGTTGAACTTGGTGTACAACCATCGAGACTCTGCATTTTTTGTTATTTTTATTCCAAATGTACAGCGTTTGGGAGAATGTATGGTTGACTGATTGATTTGAGGTTGGTCGGCATTGTGTGAATTTGTTTGCTGTTTAAAGAAGTAAATTTGTATTTGTTTGCGTATGTTTGTGAAATTTTCATATAAGGAAGCGGCGTGTACTTTGTGAAATCTGCAAAAACATGGTTAAAATACAAAAACTCTGTATAATAGGATAATTTACACAGAATTTATAAAAAGTTTACAATTAATCACAAATGCTTAAAAATATCGTCAAGCATAGTGAAGCGAGGATGGGGATATATTTTTATTTTTTTGCAAGAAATTGCTGTTTTGCATGATTTTTCTTTTGCTTGTGCATACTAACCTAGAAAACACTTTTGCTTAGAAAAGAGGAATTTGCATGGCAAACAAAAATGCGAATGGTGGCGCAAAGAAGCCACAAAACACTGCTGTTGGGAAAACACGGGATCGTTCTGGCGTATCTAGTGTATCCGGTGCGAGCCAACCAGGTGAACCTAGAGGAGTGAATGGGACGAAAGAGGACAGCGATGTGTCCAATGTAAGTGGAGCGAGTGGGACGAATGAAGAGAAAGTGAATCGCAGTGTGTCCGGCACAAACAGAGCAAGTGGAGCGGAAGAGAGAAGCAGCGTGAATACGCCTGCCGTGGCCAGCAAAAGAAACTGCGGTGCGGATAATAGCACTAACTCCAGTGCGATCAGCAAAGCCACAAAAAAAGATGTAGCTAAAGCCTATGAAAAATATGCGAATCAGTTTACACCAAAGCCAAAATATTTCCTGAATTCTTTTAAGGCATTTATCACGGGGGGATTGATCTGTGCGGTATCCCTGTGGCTTGAAAATAAGTTCATCGCGTCTGGAATGCCAGAAAAGGAGGCTGCCGTTTTCGTAGTCATTATATTGGTGATGCTTGCACAGCTTTTGACTGGCTTGGGCTGGTTCGATACCATCGGCAAGCATGTAGGCGCTGGGGTAATCGTGCCGATTACCGGCTTTGCAAACTCCATGGTAGCGCCTGCTATCGAATATAAAAAAGAAGGGATCGTTTTAGGTGTTGGCGCAAAGTTGTTTTCTTTAGCCGGACCGGTATTAGTCAGCGGTATTACAGCATCTATTGTAATTGGGGTCATTTATTGGGCGATCGGCATCATTTGGTGAGGCCAGAGGAGGAACAAATGGGAAAGAGAAAACAAACATTGGTGTTTCAAAATAAGCCATATATCCTGAGTGCCTATTCCCTGGGCGGAGAAAAGGAAGGGGCAGGGCCGATGCGGGAATGGTTTGACGATTGCTTGCGGGACGATACTTATAATGAATCCACCTGGGAAAAATCTGAGAGCAAGATGCTGAAAACCGCCAGGCTGGACGCGATGAGGCGTTCAGGGAAAAGCAAGGAAGAAATCGGTGCGATTTTAAGCGGGGATTTGTTGAACCAGTTGATGTCATCTTCTTTTATGGCAAGGGATATGCATATCCCATTTCTGGGGATGTACGGCGCATGCTCGACTATGACCGAATCCCTGATGTTGGGATCTGTGCTGGTGGATGGAGGATACAGCGATAATATTGTGATCGGTGCATCCAGTCATTATTGCACTGCTGAAAGACAGTTCCGAATGCCGCTTGAACATGGAAATCAGAGACCTCCGTCGGCGCAGTGGACCGCAACTGCGGCAGGTGCAATGCTGATCGCAAGCGAAGGCAATGAGGAAACGAGCGAAACTGACGGATGCGGCAATGTAAGAGAGTGGAAAAAGATCAGAGTGGATTGCGGAACGATCGGGAAGGTCATAGACGCAGGCATTAAGGATGCGAACCAGATGGGAAGTGCGATGGCTCCGGCAGCGGTTGATACGATTTTAAACCATCTACAGGATACAGGAAGGTCGATTGATTATTATGATATCATATTGAGCGGTGATTTAGGTTTTATCGGCAAGGATATCACGGTTGATCTTTTGACAGATGCAGGACTTGATGCTAATGCATTAAGCGAGATTTATGATGACTGCGGGACAATGATATATGAGCCACAGCAGGACGTTCACAGCGGCGGCAGTGGGTGCGGCTGTTCGGCATCCACCTTTGCAGGGTTCGTATATAAAAAGATGCGCCGAGGTGAGATTAACCGTGCGTTGATTATGTCAACCGGGGCGTTGCTGTCTACGATCAGCCCGTTCCAAGGAGAATCCATACCGGGAATCGCACATGCGATTTCGCTGGAAACGGAGTAAACGAAGTCAGCAGGGGATGTAGAGGAAACAAACAGATGTAAGATAACTAAAAAGATGCAAGGAAATAAAAGGAGAAGGATTATGGATTATGTATATGCTTTTTTAATCGGCGGTGCAATCTGTGTGATTGGGCAGATCTTGATGGATGCTACGAAGTTGACTGCACCCAGGGTGCTTGTGTTTCTCGTGATCGCTGGTGCTTTGCTGCAAGCCGTTCATCTTTACCAGCCGCTTGTGGATTTGGCAGCGACAGGAGCTAGGATACCATTGCCTGGCTTTGGGTATAATCTTGCAAAGGGTGCAATGGAGGGTGCTGCAAGCGGTCTTTTGGGCGCGGTGACAGGCGGCATCAAGGCTGCTGCCGGAGGCATTTCTATCGCGATTGGTTGGGGCTATCTGATCGCGTTGGTATTCAGTCCGAAATCAGTGCGGTAGAAGCGGGTCTGTATAAATGATTTTTGGGAAAATTATGAAGCAGTTTTTAGGTAAGGATAACGATTTAAAGCATATTGAAATTATGTAAATGAACCAGGGATAAGTGAAAGCATTGAATTATAAATTTTAAATTTTGCTATACTGGGCGGGTTTCGTCGCTTTGGTATGAATTAAATTCATCAAGTTGCGTGGAATTTATCTAAATTGAACCAATATGATATTTTGAAAATTGGAATTTTATGTAAAACAATAGAAACAGAGTAGCATTTATATTTTTTCTGGCAAGTGCTGCTCTGTTTTCAATGATTCCAGCGGTCGGGCTACTCTTAATGGAAGAAAAAGTGTCTGTTTCAATCATTAAAATAGCCGTAAGCCTTGCAAAAAGTGTAGCAGATGTTTTGATAAGGCAAGTTGCTACACTTTTTTAGCGGTTTTATGAAAATAAGTGAGTTTGTCGAAGAGAGGAAGTGGTATAAAACTTACTATAAGGTTTGTTTTTCTGTGAGAGATTTTTTTAACGTAAAAATATTGTTTATAAAATTAATGATTAATTCTAAAAATTTGGACTATTATTTTTACATATAATAAAGAAGCGGCCTATTGTGAGACCGCTTCTGTTGATTCGCGTTTGTCTGGATTCGTTTCCACATTTGATTTGAACTAGATGAAAGCTGTGTATTTACTTATATATAAAATATATCGGTTTGATTTCTCTCATCAGCTAGTACGTTGTTTGATATTATTGTGTTTTAAACGATAAATTTAGTTTTATGGAGTTCCGTTACCATTGTCTGTGGTTTCGCCGCTATTACCTGTGGAGTTTGTTGGTGCGGTTGTCGTCGTCGTCGGTGCGGTTGTCGTCGGCGCTGTCGTCGTGGTCGCTTCCGTCTCCGTCTCTGTTTCCTCTGTCTTTTTCAGGCTTACCTTCGAATACGTCCCCTTGACATAATATTCGCCATTGACAGATTCCACATTGGAAGGTTTGTCTTTGAAAGAGCCTCGCGGAAGTCCCGAGCAAACTCTGCCCATAATCTTCGACCAAAGCCTTGCCGTCGCACCCGATCCTGAACTCAATTCGATATTTACGTCATTACCCATCCACAGTGCGGCAGAGTATTGCGGTGTAAATCCGCAGAACCAGATATCGTAGTTATCACTGGTCGTACCTGTTTTACCGCCGACGGGCTGCGAGCCGATCGATGCGCTGCCTGCAATTCCCTGTGTAACGACTGTGCGGAGAACATCGGTCATAATCCAGGCAACACCAGGATCGTAGACCTGTTCACCTTCGGCTTCCTTTTCAAAGATCACTTCGTCGTTTGAATCAAGAACCTTCGTGTATGCGATCGGTTCATTGTATACGCCGCCGTTCGGGAAGGTTGCATATGCCGCTGTCATCTCGAGCGGGGAGATACCGTTGGTCATGCCGCCCAGTGCCAGTGCAGCAGGATTCATGTCGTTGACCTCACCTTCATCGTCGATGGAGGTAACACCGACTTTTCGCAGCATGGAGGAGGAATATTCAGGTCCGATCTGTTGGTAAACCTTAACGGCGCAGACGTTTACGGACTGCTGTACTGCTGTTCGCAGCGTCATCTGGCCCCTGTAGCCAGAATACCAGTTTTTCGGCCATGTTTTTCCACCATATCGCATCGCAGCGTCGTTGATCACGCTTCCAGCGGTAATGTATTTACCCCAGTCGCTTCCGTCGCTGTTATCCAGGCTCATGGTTTTTCCGTCGTTCATGTATTCGACGCTCATTTGCAGCGCCGGTCCGTAAGCGCCGATTGGTTTAATGGAAGACCCTGGCTGTCTCGTCTTGACCGCTCTGTTGAAGAGCTGTTTTCCTGTCGTTTCCCTGCCGCCGATCATCGCCTTGACCTGTCCGGTCGCAACCTCCATGATCACCATCGCGCCTTGCGGCTGTCTCGTCTTTTGTTTTAACGTGTAGTTATCGCTGGTTACAACATAATTGTCCCCGCTTGCGACAAAGAAATCAGGATAGTCGGTGAAGAACTGCGCTGAGATAACGGCATTGCCATCGCTATCAACTGATTTGTAGCCTTGCGGGATGGAAAGCGCACCGCTTTCGATGAAGTAGAAGACGCCGTTCTCCTTGATGTACATATCTTTGAATTCTATGCTCACATCAGGCTGTCCGTTTACTTCCGTCTCATAGATGTTGAGGCGCTGCCCCTTTAAAATCGTTATGCTTCCATCGCTGCCTTTGATATATTCACCAGCCGCCAGCGTAAATTCATCGTTGCTATTAAAGTAATGTGAGTAATCATAGAGCATTACCTTGCCGTTTTCAGGGTTCAAGAGGTCGCCGTTGCTGTTGGTTCTGGCATAAGCCACGCCAGCGAAGTTATTGCTCTTGGAAAATTCTTCTTCGACGATGGACTGGATATTCGGATCCATTGTCGTGTATATTTTCAATCCGCCCGTGTAGATCATTTCTTGCGCTTGCGAACGGCTGATTCCGTATTCGGAAATGATATCTTCTGCGAGCTGGTCTACGGCAAAATCGGTGAAATATGAAGTCGCGCTTGCCACGGATGCGACATTGATATTAACATGTGCTTGCAGGTCGTCGCCGAGTGCGGCATCGAGCTGTTCTTTCGTGATAAACCCTTCGCTTTCCATATTTTTGAGAACCATATTGCGCCGGTCTTTTGTGATGTCTCCATTGTAAACATAGGACATGGATTCATCGCTGGCAAGCACCGGAAGGGTACTGCCGGAATTGTAGCTGGTCGTTTTTACCAGTGCATAGGTATCAGGAGACTGTGGGAGCGCCGCCAGGGAAGCGCATTCCAAAACATCCAGATCCTGTACATTCTTGGAGAAGTAGGAACGTGCGGCCGATTCGATCCCGTAGGAATTAAAGCCCAGGAATATGGTATTCAGGTAAGCCTCCATGATTTGCTTTTTCGAAAGATTTTTTTCGAGCACGATGGTACAGTACATTTCAGAGAGCTTACGCGAAAGGCTTCTCTGGCTCTTTATTTCCGATAGGTATACATTTCGGGCAAGCTGCTGCGTAACGGTACTCGTACCGCTGATCTGTCCGCCGCCAAATATGCTGTCCTTGACCGCACCGAGCATCCTGACGAAGTTAAACCCGCCATGTGTCCAGAACTTCTTGTCTTCAATCGCTACAACAGCGTTGACCATATCTTCCGGGATATCCTCATAGCTTACGATCGTCCTGTTGCCGTCGGAAAGATAGAGGTTTTCGATTTCATTGCCGTTTGCATCATACATGACGGAACGCTGGTTCAGCATGGAATAGATATCGTCCGTGTGTATCTCCGGAGCAGTGGCAAAGACAACGCCCACATAGATTCCTACAGCCATGACAAGACCGAGTACGGTATATAAAATTGCACCGAATACCTTGCCTTTTCTGCTTGCTGGTTTATTCGACCTGCCATTTCCGCCGCCGGAAGATGTGGATTTTTTTCTTCCTCGTGATGCCGAGGCGGATGACGGCGTATCCGCATTCGCGGCTGCGCCTTTTGCAGACTTTCCTGCCATAGATGCAGATGCGCCTCTTGCGGCAGAAGGCTGCCTGCTATTCTTATCAACCGGAGGCGCGTTCCTTCTCTGCGTGCTGTTTCTTGACGAACTGCTTCTGCGGCTGGAAGAGCGGCTGCTCCTGGATGCCCCGGAAGGGGTGGAAACCGGCCGGCTTTGGGCAGACGCCTGCTTGTCAAATTCCGCGAAGAAATCGTCTATATCATCTCGTTTCGGATTGTAGTTGTTATCATTGTATTTCTTAGGCAATATTTCGTCCTCCTGCTTCATGATTAATAATAGAACTTTAGTCATTGTACCATATATATGGTCAAAAGTAAAAGGAATTAGATAACTTTTACAAGCCCTTGACAGAAACAACAATATGGAATAAAATGTAATTAAAGTAAAATAATAACTTGCACATCGGAGAAAAAACTGTTTTGCCGCCGAAAGGCAATTTGTTTGGTGCATTGAACTCGTTTTCGCCATGCATCGTGCGATCGCTGCATCACTGAAAGGTGGCTTGTGCCACCGCTGTGAAAGTTGTAAGCGGTACCGCTTGGTTTGCGGACGGCCGTATCTCGTTCGTCTTGCAGAAGAAAGTTCCGCTTACAGTTCATTTTTGTTATGGAGGAAAAACAATGATAAGAAGGCCGCTTCTCTATATAACGCCGCCGTTTGCTGTGGCAATTATCGTTTCCTGCTATTTTAGTGTTTCTATAGCGATCGTCTTGGCCTTTGTGTTGGCAGCAGCTACATTGTTGTGCAAAGCGGCGG
>CAJUEB010000101.1 GCA_910585135.1 uncultured Eubacteriales bacterium | reverse complement strand
TCCATATTCGGTTCAAAGATGCAGCCGGCCTGCCAGTTGGATATGATATCATCTGTATTCTCCCAATAACCCGTGGCAAGTCCCGCCAGATACGCAGCACCCAGCGAAGTCGGTTCGATACATTCCGGCCTGTATAGCGGCAGATCCATAAGCCCCGCCTGGAATTCCATCAAAAAATCATTGGCAGACGCGCCGCCATCTACCTTAAACGTATTGATTTTGTGCCCGATATCCGCCTCCATCGCTTGCATCAGGTCATAGGTCTGGTACGCCATGGACTCCAGCGCCGCCCTGACCAGATGATTTTTATTGACGCCCCGCGTCAGCCCCAGGATCGCGCCCCTGGCATATGGATCCCAATATGGCGCGCCAAGGCCGGTAAATGCCGGGACGATATAAGCCCCCGCAGTATCCGCAACAGAGCGCGCCATTTGCTCCGACTGCGCCGCATCATCCAAGAGCTTCACCTCATCCCGCAGCCACTGGATCGTCGCACCGGAAACAAACACCGAGCCTTCCAAAGCATAATATACCTTACCGGAAAGTCCCCATGCGATCGTGGTAATCAAGCCGCTTCCCGAGTCTACAGGTTTCTGCCCCGTATTGACCAGCATAAAGCCGCCTGTCCCATACGTGTTTTTCGCTTCCCCCGCAGAAAAACAAGCCTGTCCAAACAATGCTGCCTGCTGATCACCCGCCGCACCGCAGATCCGCACAGGCCCGCCAAACAGCCTGTCATGGCACTGCCCGTAGACCATGCTCGAAGGACAAGGCGTTGGCAGCATGGCAAGCGGGATATCCAGCTCGCGCAAAATATCTTCATCCCATTTCAGCGTATGGATATTGAACATCATCGTCCTGGATGCATTGGAATAGTCCGTCACATGAACCTTTCCGTCCGTCATCTTCCAGATCAGCCAGGTCTCAATCGTCCCAAAGAGCAGTTTCCCGGCCTTTGCACGCGCATAAGCGCCCTCCACATGCTCCAAGATCCACTTTAGTTTCGTAGCTGAAAAATACGGATCGATCAGAAGTCCCGTCTTCTGGCGAAATACATCCGAAAGTCCCCGCGCCGCAAGCTCATCACAAAACGCCGCCGTTCTCCTGCACTGCCAGACGATGGCGTTATAAACAGGCTGTCCCGTCTCCTTGTCCCAGACGACAGTTGTTTCGCGCTGATTGGTAATGCCGATGGAATCGATGTTCTCGTATGTAGCGTTGATTTTCAGCATGGCCTCCTGCGCCACGCTGATCTGCGTTGACCAGATATCCATCGGATCATGTTCCACCCAGCCTTCCCGGGGAAAAATCTGCGCAAACTCTTTTTGTGCTACGCTTGCCTGTTTTCCTTTTCGATCGTAAAGAATGCACCTTGCACTCGTCGTACCCTGATCCAGGGCCATCACATATTTTTGATTCATCATATAAACTCCGCCATGATCCTGTTGGAAATATCCATGCCTTTCTCTGTCAGATGCAGCTTGTCCTCCTCTAACACCAGGCATCCTTTGAATTTTTCGATCAGTCCTTTATCGAATACATCAAAGAAATTCAGCTCAAAAGCTTCCTTAAAATCCGCAAGGTCAATGCCCGCCATCTTCCGAAGCCCCGTAAACGCATAGATGCCCATTTCCTCCCGCTTGCTGTAATTTTTGATGCTTTTTTCATCCACGGGAACTTTGGATTCGTTGAGCGCTTTCATGTAATGATACATACTATCGTAGTTGTTGAACCGGCTGCCGTTCATAAAGGAACTCGCACCCAGCCCCATTCCCAGGTATTCCGCATACGACCAATATTTCAGGTTGTGCCTGCTTCTATACCCTGGCAAAGCGCTATTGGATATCTCGTAATGCTCATATCCTGACGAACGCATCATTTTTAACGCCATGTGGTACATTTCCCTGTCCGTCTCTTCGTCCGGTGCTTGCATTACCCCATCCTTGATCATATCGTAAAATTCCGTGCCTTCCTCGATCTGCAAGCTATAGAGGGAAATATGGGCTGGTTTTAAGAAAAGCGTCTCCCTGACGGTATCCTTCCACATTTTCATGTTCTGCCCCGGTATCCCAAACATGATATCGACATTGATATTATCAAAGCCTGCACGTTTCGCCCGCTGAAAATTATAAAATGCATCGTTTTTGCTATGTACCCTGCCCAGGATTTGCAGAATGTGGTTTTCAAAGGACTGGACGCCGATGCTGAGGCGGTTGATTCCCTTGCGGAGATACCGCTCCAGCTTTTCATCGGACAGCGTGGCCGGATTCGCTTCTATGGTGATTTCCGCATCCTCTGCCACATTAAAATTTTCCCGCAGGCTATCCATGACCTTGCCGATATCCCATGCCGAAAGAAGGGACGGCGTACCGCCTCCGATATAAACGCTATCCACCTCCCGGTAACGCCAATCGACAGATTTGAGGTTGATCTCTGCGATCAAAGCTTTCGCATACTCGGAAATCGTCGCGCTGTCACTGCACCGAAACGAGAGAAAATCACAATACTTACATTTTTTCACACAAAACGGGATGTGAAGATACAGCCCGAGGCTGTTATTTGTTGTCGTCATACTTGAGCACCGCAGTAAACGCTTCCTGTGGCACCTCTACAGTGCCAAACTGCCGCATTCGCTTTTTTCCTTCCTTTTGTTTTTCCAACAGCTTTTTCTTTCTGGAAATGTCACCGCCGTAGCACTTGGCAATTACGTCCTTCCTGTATGCCCGTACTGTTTCCCTGGCAATTACCTTCTGCCCGATGGATGCCTGGATCGGCACTTCAAACTGATGCATCGGGATTATTTCTTTCAGCTTAGCGCAGACAAACCTGCCTCTCGAATAAGCCTTGGATTCATGTACAATCATGGAAAAAGCATCCACGATATCCTTATTTAAAAGAATATCCAGCTTTACCACCTTAGACGGCTCGTACCTGGAAAATTCATAATCCAACGAGCCATAGCCCCTCGTCTTGGATTTAAGCGCATCAAAGAAATCGTATATGACTTCGTTTAACGGCATATCGTAATGAAGGTTCACCCTGTTTTCGGTAATGTATTCCATATGAAGCATCTTGCCTCTCCGCTCCTGGCAGATTTCCATGATATTGCCGACATACGCCTTCGGCACCATGATGTCAGCCTTGACCATCGGCTCTTCGATATGGTCGATGAGGGCAGCATTCGGAAGATTTGACGGATTCTGCACCATCTGAATCGTTCCGTCAGTCATCACCACTTTATAGATTACGCTTGGCGAGGTCGTAACCACGCCAAGGTCAAATTCGCGTTCCAGCCGCTCCACGATAATTTCCATATGGAGCAGCCCCAAAAATCCGCAGCGGAATCCAAAGCCCAGCGCAGTGGAGGTCTCCGGCTCAAAATGAAAGGCAGCGTCGTTGACTTGCAGCTTTTCCAGCGCATCCTTGACGTTTTCGTACTTTTCCCCTTCCGCCGGATAAATACCGCAGTAAACCATCGGCTGTACCCTTTTATAGCCGGGAAGCGGCTCTTCTGTCGGATCATCCGCCATGGTAATCGTATCGCCGACGCGGGCGTCCGCCACCTGCTTAATGCTGGCGCAGACATAGCCTACCTCACCCGCCCGCAGCGAGCTGCAAGCAACCGGATCTGGCGAATATACCCCCACCTCCGTCACCTCATATTCCTTGCCTGTATTCATCAAACGGATAAAATCGCCCTTTTTCACCGTCCCGTCAAAAATGCGGGCATATATCACCACGCCCTTGTAATTATCATAATAGGAATCGAATATGAGCGCTTTCAGCTTACCCGCCTCATCACCCTGTGGCGCGGGGATTTCCGTAACGATCCGCTCCAAAAGCTCTTCAATGCCAAGCCCTTCCTTTGCCGATACCAAGGGCGCCTCCTGCGCATCCACACCGATCACGTCCTCGATTTCCTGCTTGATTTCATCAGGTCTTGCCGACGGCAGGTCAATCTTATTGAGAACCGGCATGATTTCCAGATCCTCATCCATCGCTAGGTAAACGTTGGCCAGCGTCTGCGCCTCTACCCCCTGCGTCGCATCCACCACGAGCACAGCGCCTTCACAGGCAGCAAGGCTTCTGGACACCTCATAATTAAAATCCACATGCCCCGGCGTATCGATCAGGTTAAAGATATATTCGTTTCCGTCCTTTGCGGAAAAAACGAGCCGTGTCGTTTGCAGCTTGATCGTAATGCCCCGCTCCCGCTCCAGCTCCATATTATCCAAAAACTGCTCCCGCATTTCCCGTTTGGAAACAAGCCCCGTTTTCTCAATGATCCTGTCTGCCAAAGTAGATTTGCCATGGTCGATATGTGCGATAATGCTAAAATTTCTGATGTATTTCTGGTAATCTTTCATTTCTGCCTCTCGAATTGAAGTTTCTACTTTGTATTCTAATGGAAAAGTCTTCAATTAGCAACATCCAAAACTAATTTTCCTCCCTCTCCCGTCGTTTCCAGGCAAATCGTATCCAGCGCTATGATGCTGCATGCGCCTATAAAGAATACGAGAAAGATCACGATGGCTTTCAAAAACGTTTTTTTCATCGGCTGCGGGTTTCCTCCTTCGTGCGATTTCATGCGATAGCATATGTAACATTTTAGGCCTGCCGCCTGACTGCCGCCTGACCGCCGCCTTACTGTTCCTCCGCGATCACTGCCGCCATCACCTCCGCAAAGTATTTGCCGCACGCCCTGGCCTCCTCGATGGTATTCTTATTATTGCCGACCTCAAGCAGAAGCGCTTTGTTGCTGATAAACCCGTTATAGTTATAGGTCTTTTCGATGATCGGCCCGCCATAGCCTGCATACATACTCTCCGCCTTTTGGCTTACCTTTTTTGCAAAGCTGTACAGCTCCGTATAGTTTTCGTTGGCTTTTCCTACCACGATACCGAATTTTGCTACCCGCTGTCCGTCTATCGTCAGGTATTTTCCTTCCGTTGCCGAAGATGCCGCCGCATCCCGGTGAAGATCGATCACGTAAACCGCCGTCGGATACTTCTTTACCAAAGAGCGGATGGTCGCCAGCGATCTGCTGTAGGATTCATTATAGGAAGGCCTGTCATGAACCGTTTTATCGTGGATCACATTGATTCCCTTCTTCTTGAGTTCATTTTCAAGGACATTCCCCACATCCCTTACCGTGCCTTCTTCATCAACCCTGTGATAATTGCTCTCGGCATATGGCATATAGGACTCGCTGCTGTGGGTATGGTAGATGATGACGAGCGGGTCACCTGAAACCGTTACCGGCTGCTCTTCCTCTGGGGAAGCTGCTTCGGCTTCCGGCTGTACTTCTTGCGTCTTTTGCGCATCCTGCGCTTCCTCTGCCGCCTCTTTCGTCGGGGCGCGTTCCCCTGCCGTATCCTTTCCGGTCTTTTCTGCGGTCAGGGAACCGCCCTCCTTTGCTGCAGGGACGAGCTGCTGGATGCACATCTCGCCCAGCTCCTTTTCATCGATCCAGACATCGCCTAATGCAAAAGATGGTTTCGCTTTCAAAAAAAACAAGGTAGAGCAGAAAAATATGGCGATCGCTGCCGCCAGCAAAGCTTTGTGTTTCAGTTCCATAGTTGTCCTCCATCCGTTTCTTCTATGAATATATGCCGGGATGGAGCGTTTTATTGATGCCGCCTGCAATTATATCCGAAAATTCTTTGATGATCATGTCGATATCCGTCGAAGTAACGATCATCTGCTCATCGAACTTTTCAATATAATTTTCAATTTTCTCCGCGCTTTCCAGATTCTCAGCGAGCGCATCCCTGATGATCGTCGTCGCATCTATGACGGTGGGAACGCCGATCGCCACTACCTTCGCGCCGACGGATTCTTCATTGATCCCTACCCTTGTATTCCCCATGCCTGCACCGGGAGAAATCCCTGTATCGGTAATCTGTATCGTCGTGCTGACGCGTTCGATATTTCTCGCGGCCAGGGAATCGATCACCAAAACGACCTCCGGCTTTGCGATTTCTACGGCCTTTTTAACGATATCCGCCGTTTCCATGCCCGTCGTCGCCGTCACGCCTGGCACGATACAGCTCACGCTGGACATTTCATCATCACCATCCGCTTCGAATATGATAAACAAATGCCTGGTGATCCTGACCTTGGAAGCGACAGCAGGTCCCAGGGAATCCGGTGTAACCTTACCATTTCCAAGACCTACCAGCAAAACCTTCAGGTGATAATGAAACGTGATCAACTGCTTTAGTTCCTCTGCGACCGCCTGCTCCACATTTGCTTTGACAAGATCCGCCTCTTCGAGGATACCTTCTGCTTCGATGGTGATATAATCGCCCATTGGTTTTTCCATTCTGGCAGCACCCGCCGGATTGGTGATTTTTATCCTGGTCGCCGCAACACCGTCTCCATAATTTATCTTCTGCATGGTAACGCCCTCTATTTCAGAAGACTGATTTTGGTCTTCTGTGAGGATTTCACGGCGTTCGATCGCCAGATCTGTCCTATAATTCATTTCACGACTCCTTTTCCTGCGTTTATTATCATTTTTCCCTTGCTTTTCCCGTTCTATTCCTATATAATTATTGTTGCGATTTTATGCTGAGAAACACTTCACAGCAAGCTATAAAATAAAGAAAGTGGGGAAATTTGAATGGCTAATATTAAATCTGCAAAAAAACGAATTCGCGTAATCGACAAAAAAACAGCGAGAAACAGACGCGTTAAGGATCACCTCAAGACCGTTTTAAAAGAGTTTGACGCTGCGATCGAAGCCGGCAATATGGAACTGGCAAAGGAAAAGCTTACATTAGCGGAAAAGAAGTTGATGCAGGCTGCTGCGAAGCACACGATCCACAAGAATGCTGCTTCCAGAAAAGTTTCAAGATTAACAAAGCGATTCAACCAGGCAAACGCCTAAGTCTCACCCGTCCCCACCCGTGCATAAGTTAAATGCACAACAACGAGAATAAAAACTCACGAAAAAAGATGGCTGTGTCTCCCATCTTTTTTTCTTTGTATGCAAGGAGGTAATCAATGAAAGGTTTAATCTGCCCTGCGCCTTTGCAGCCGGGCGATACGGTTGCAATCACAGCGCCTTCATCCCCTGTCCCGGCAGAAAAGCTGGAAGCATCGATCGAATCCATCAAATTTCTAGGGCTAAACCCTGTCGTAATGCCAAGCTGCCATATGCAGCACGGCTATCTGGCCGGTCTTGACCAGAAGCGCGCCGATGATATCAATGCAGCGTTTGCCTGCGATGATTACAAGGGAATCTTCTGCCTGCGGGGCGGCTATGGCGCGATGCGGCTTCTGCCCATGCTGGATTTTGACATGATCAGGGAAAACCCCAAAGTTTTTATCGGCTATAGCGACATTACCGCGCTCCATACCAGCATCAACAAACTGTGCGGCTTCATCACCTATCACGGACCGATGCCGACGACCGATTACAGGACGCAGGAGGGATTCACAAACGATTCCATGCGTCTGTGCCTCTTTTCCCCCGAAAAATTGCAATCTTTGGAAAATCCTGCGGGGGAAACTATCCATACCCTCCGGCGCGGGAAAGCACAAGGGCTTCTCACAGGCGGAAACCTGTCCCTGCTCGCAGGAACACTGGGATCGCCTTACGAAATCGACACCCGCGGCAAAATCCTATTTATCGAAGATGTAGACGAAGAGCCTTACCGAATCGACAAATCCCTGACTGCGCTTTCCCTGGCGGGAAAATTCCGCGACTGCGAAGCGATCATCCTCGGCACATTTGCCAGGTGTGATGCGGAAGAAGAACCATCTCTCTCCCTTGCAGATGCCTTTGAAGAAGTGGTGCTGCCATGGAACAAACCCGTGATCCTCAATCTGAGAGCCGGGCACATCTATCCGCAAAGCACCCTGCCGATGGGCGCAGAAATCGCATTAGAGGCAGAAGATGCCGCTTCTGTCAAGATATCTGTTTTATAATTTTCACAGATGTGATATACTTGTCTCATAACGACCGATATTATGAAAAGAAAGGACAGGCCAATGAGTTTACACATAAACGCAAACAAAGGCGATATTGCCGAGACGGTTTTAATGCCCGGCGATCCGCTAAGAGCGAAATACATCGCCGAACATTTTTTAGAAAACGCAAGATGCTACAATGAAATCAGGGGAATGCTGGGATATACGGGAACTTATAAGGGCGTTCCCGTATCGGTACAGGGTTCTGGCATGGGAATGCCGTCCATGGGAATCTATTCCTGGGAACTGATGACTGAATACGGCGTCCAGAATATCATACGCATCGGAACGACCGGTTCTTTCCGCACGGATATAAAGCTCAAGGACATCGTAGTGGGAATGACCGCCTCAACGGATTCCAACTACGTCCATAATTTCGACGTTCCCGGTAATTTGGCGCCATGCGCCAGCTATGAGCTGCTCCTGAAACTGCAAGAGTCTGCTGAAAAGCTAAACTTGACGCTCA
>CAJUEB010000100.1 GCA_910585135.1 uncultured Eubacteriales bacterium | reverse complement strand
TCAGAAACAGGGCGATGATGGGGGAATACGTCGTTTATTACAAGGACAAGGTCGTTGCGGGGATATACGATGACAGATTCTTAGTCAAAGCGACGAAATCGGCGCAAAGACTCTTTCCGGACGGGCCTTTTGAGATTCCGTATGAAGGGGCGAAGGAAATGCTGTTAGCGGATATCGAAGATCGGGAGCAGATGAAAACACTTCTCGATGCAGTATGGGAGGAAGTTCCGGCGCCGAAGCCGAAGAAACCGAAAAAAACATCCCCGAAAGTACCGAAGGAGAAGAAGTAGCGGGGAAAACGTCCCGGAAAGCATCTTCTGAACCGGCAGAAAGGTGAGATGCGGATCAGGAAGAAGTAAAGAACCAAATGCAAACGCAATGCCAAGGATATGCACTGGCGTTTTGCTGAGCAAAGTGATATAATTAATAAATCATATTATCATTTTACACGAACGTAAACGAGTCGATTAGGAGGAAAAAATGAAGAAAAGAATGAAATTACCTGCATTGGCAGCGGCCCTGGCAGTCGTGTTTACGATGTCGCTGGCAGGATGCAGCAATGCTGATCCGGTAGGGCTGGTGAAAGCAAACCTGGATTACCTGTGTACGGGCGAGATTACGGATGAGCTTCTCGAACAGGCAAATGGACAGAGCGAAGCAGATCTCAAGGCACTTTACAAAGCGGATGTAGGCGAAGCGGTCAATGAACTGGTTGATGCCCTCGACTGCGAAGCATATGCGACAGAGGAAAAACGCGCCGTGGTGGAAGCGTTTGTGAAAAAAGCGATATCGAAGGCAAAATATGAGGTTGGGGAAGAATATACCGAGGAAGATGGGGTTTATCATGTGAAGGTCACGGTATATCCAATGGATTTTTTGCAGACTGCAAATGATTACGTCGAGGGGGAATTTACCCAGGCGTGGGAAGCAAAGATCCTGGATGGTTCATATACATACACGACGGATGAACAGCTCATGGTAGATATGTATGACGAATTGTTCGCGTATTTCATGGAGAGCATCGACCAGACAGGCTATCTGGATGGCGTGGAAATGGACGTCGCAGTGGAAGAAAAAGATGGTGTGTTGTCGCCAAATGAAGATGACTTGGCTGCTGCCATTGCGGCGATGATCGGGGAATAGAATAAAAGCGCATGGTTTGCTGCGGTTGTGTGATTTTCTGGGATGTAAAGCTGCAAATTAAGGATGGCAGCTTGTCGATTCTGCGCCGCCTTTGATACCGCCTTCACGGGGTGGATTGGTGGTTTGGCGTTGCTTTCAGGGATAACTGGCAAGCTCTTGCGGAAATTCAAAACTTGGGATTTTATGTAAAATGCGATAAATCGAGTAGCATTTGTGGTTTTGATAGCGAATGCTACTCATTTTTCAATGGTTTTGGCGATCGAATCGATTTTTGCAGAGAGCAAAGCGCCTGTTTCGATTATGAAATCGCTGCAAGTGTTGGAAATCAAGTAGCAAGTTTTTCGAAAAGACAGTTTGCTACTCATTTTTTGCGGTTTTTCGAAAACAGGAAATTTGACCATAACGCTCCAAGATAGCTTCCTTTTGCCGCTTCGTTTGTTTCCAAAGCATCCCGCCGCATTTGATGCAGGGTTGTTTTTTTGTTTCGCATGCTTTTGTGACGGTTTGTGGCGGCAAAGTCTTATAGCTGGACGGGATTTTTCTTAATGATGTATACGCATAGGATGCATGTGATGATTTCCGCCGCAGGAAAAGCCAGCCATACGCCAGTCATGCCGAAAAGGCTGGTAAATAGCTGCATGCAGAGGAGAAGCGCGATGAGCTGGCGCATCAGGTTAATGAAGACGCTGTGCCTGATCTTTCCAATGGACTGCATATAGGACGCTGCCATGGTGGCAAAGCCATTGAAGATATAAGAGGTTGCCATGATCCGAAGGGCGGGGATGCCTAGCCTCAACATGGCGTCGGAGGCCATGAAGATTCGCAGGATCTGTGCAGGGAATACGCAGAGCAGCAGTGCGCCCGCTCCCATCATAATTACTGCAATAACCGTGCCACAAGAGAACGCTTTTTGGAGGCGTTCTTTGTTTTTTGCCCCGAAATTGAAGCTCATCACAGGGATGCAGCCCTGAATGAGCCCGTTTACCGTCATCACGACCATTTGCTGCGCTTTAAAATACGCACCGAAAAAAGCCACCGCTGTCGTTGAATACATGATGAGGAACATATTAGCAAACGTCACCATAAAAGCGCCTAGCGCATTCATGATGAAGGACGGTGCGCCCAAAGCGAATATTTGCTTGAAAATATCGAAGTCGAGCTTGAATCCCTTTATCTTGATTCGCACCTTTTGCTTTGTGAAAATAAGCACATAAAATGCCAAAAGCATGGAAAAGGCATAACCGAGAACAGTAGAAAGCGCAGCGCCTTTGATGCCCATTTCCGGGAAAATTCCGATGCCGAAAATCAGCACGGGGTCGAGGATGAAGTTCAGCACGACACCAGCGATCTGAAACCCCATCGGGGCGAGCATATTTCCCGTCCCTTGAATGATCTTCTGGATCGCGATATGCACCATGTTTGGAATTTGCATGAAAGCGCAGACGGACATATAGTCGATGCAAAGCTGGTAAATCTGCGGTTCATCGATAAATGCCGTAAAGTACGGTTTTAGGATCAGAAGTCCTGCGATATTCAAAAAAATTCCGAATGCGAAGGAAAGGATCAGTCCATGGGAGACCGTATTGTCAGCCGCATCCTGGTTCTTCTTCCCGAGGAATCTGGCGATGAGGACGTTGATGCCGACGCCTGTGCCGATGGAAAAGGCCAGCATGAGCGTTGTCAGCGGAAAGGACAGGGACACGGCGGTCAGTGCGTCTTCACTGATCCACGATACGAAGATGCAGTCCACGAAATTATAGGTATACTGCATGAACATGGAAAAGAGCGGCGGCAGCGACATATTAAAGATTAACGGCACGATCGGTTTTGTGCCCATTTTATTCGGCTCGGTTTTGAGTTTTGGTTCGGCATTCATTCGTATTTTCTCCTATGTTGTGAAACGCTAGCAGGAACATTATACCAAAACCGTGCCCTGATGGGAAGCCTTTGGACATGAGCAGTACTCCATTGGCTTTCTTTTAAGCACAGTTATATTTATCTGATGGGAAGCCTTTGGGGATAGGAAGAGTTGATCTGCGGGAATCACTTTGTGGCTGGGAAAGGGAGCGGCTTCACAGACATGCGCAGGACGTTGCGCCAAATGTGTGGCAGATGGCGAAACGCCGAAATATTTTGCAAATATGCAGTGAGGGGATTTGATTGGCCAGTGCGTGCTTTTGGGACTGGACGTATGCACGAGCTGTGTTTTTCACTGGAGCGGATGGATGAAGGGAGCGTGTTGGCGCTTTTTTGGTTGAGGACATATTCAGGGTGGAGGGGGTTCCTTAAACGAGCGTCCGTACCAATTCCACCAGCGGGTTTATGCTGTCAGGATCGGTGAAATCGACCTTTTTGCCATAGCTTTGCAATAGCTGTTTGTCTTCTTCGCGCAGCTCATTTTCATCTTTTTTGAGCAGCATTTTGCGGAGCATTGCCATCATTGCCCTGTGAACAAGTCCCAGCCTGGCGTAGTCGAGCGCACCCCGAAAGTGGAAGATATGGAGCTTTTCCATCATTTCAGCGGGAAGCGTTTTCGCAAGGGAGCGGCGTATCTGCGAGACGTTTTCTGCATCTTGGGGGTCGGCGATGCCGCAGGTAAAAAGAATGACATGCTTCTCGGAGATAAGCTGCCAGTTTTGCGAAAGCAGCTTGATGCCGTTTATGCCTCCGGCATAAAGACCGCCTCCATAGATGATGGTATCGTATTTTGCAAGATTTTCTTTGGAGCAGTCTTTCCCTTCTAAAACCGGGCAGGAAAGCGCTTGTGCGATCCATTGGGCGTAGCGTTTGGTAGCGCCGTATTTCGATGTAAATATTACCACGGTATGATTCATAAAAATCACCTGTTCCTTTTCATTTTATTAGGCATAAATAGTAATACCGGCAATAAAAAATTTCACTTACCACATTATTCTTTGACTGATTGTTAAAATGGCGGCTTCAAACAGCAGTCATTAAAATTTCGTTTTTTGCGCCATAGCCTGGCCGGTTGTCAGGCAGCTCGCTCAGTTTCCTCAATGTTAAATCCATGCGTGAAAATAAATCTGACACACTTGTGTCTTTTTCTTTTCTATATTATACTTTTGATGGAAGAAAAGCAAGATGTTGGCGGAAAGAGGCACAAAACGGGATATTTGAGACAGGCTCAGGTGCATTCAGGAAGAATTGAAGGGGAATTTAATGAACGGACATCAGAAACAAAGACAAGCATCGAAGCAGATGATCGAAACGGCCTTATTTGCATTGATGGAGGAAATGGACTTTTCGCAGATAACCGTCTGCCAAATCGCGGAGCGCGCTGATGTGGCAAGGCGGACATTCTACAGATTGTACCGCAGCAAGGAAGATGTGATGCACCAATATTTTGCGGGGTTGTGCGATGCGTATCAGGACAGCTGCCAGGAGCTGGCGTTTTATGATTTGCGGCGGATCGCAGAGGATTATTTCGGGTTTTGGCACCAGCATAAAGAGCAGCTTTTGCTGCTGCATCGATGTGGGATGGACAGGATGCTTTATTATGAGATGAGCCGTGTTTCCATGCAAATTGTCAGGATGCGGATGGGAGATAAGGCCTTGAAGGGGCGGCTGAACTTGGCAGAGCATTCAGATTTGGCGAGGTCGTCGAACTTGGCAGAGCGTTCAGACTTGGCGGGGTCGCCGGACTTGGAAAAACAGATGGATTGTAAAGAGCTGCCGGGTTTGGCATACTTTGCCGATTATTCCGTGGGCGGGTTTGTCAACCTGCTTCACCGCTGGGTGCAAAGCGGAATGCAGGAGACGCCCGGTGAATATGCGCAAAAGGTCAGCGATGCGATTTTGCAATTTAGTGCGATGAATGCGCATTGAGCGATTTGGCGTGCGCGGGCAACATAGCAGCATGGATGCACAGATGCACGTCTAACCGTATGAAACCGCCTGGAGTGCGGCAGGAATCTTTCCGGTCAATCAGCGTTGATGCGGGCAACCATGAAATAACGGCACACCCAAAGAAATTTTTCTGCGGATGTGCCGTCTTGATTTATTTGTTTGGCATAGGTGTTTGCTGTCAGAAGGTTATTTTCCTGCCTGCTTGCGGCGATAAGTAATCTTGCCGTTCATGATCGTATAAAGCGTTTTTGTTCCTTTAATTAATTCAGGATCGCACTGAAGGATATTCGTATCAAGAACAGCGATATCAGCGTACTTTCCAGGCTCAAGAGTTCCCAGCTCAT
The DNA here is from genome assembly GCA_910585135.1 of uncultured Eubacteriales bacterium. Taxonomy (GTDB): domain Bacteria; phylum Bacillota; class Clostridia; order Peptostreptococcales; family Anaerovoracaceae; genus Lentihominibacter. Next base: position 3,104 of record CAJUEB010000100.1, on the reverse strand, counting down.
GTTCCCTGCCTACTGCGTATGCTGCGTTATATGTATAGCAATGAAGCGCCTCCTCTACAGATATCTTCTGCTCAGGATACATTCCTTCGCGAGGCTCGCCATCGTCAAACCGTCTGGTTACTGCCCTGTAAATGGTTATCATTGGATTTACATCCACTACGGGACAGTCTGTTCCAAAGGCCACGATGATTCCATTATCAAGGAAGGTGCGGAAATTCCAGCATGTTTTCATCTGCTCTTCGGTATAGTAATCAAAATACGGGTTGTCTTCGTATTTTTCCACCATGCTTACCATGTGTTCCGGCTGCATGGAGGCGATGATGCCAAGCCTTTTAAGGCGGAGCATATCGCTTTCGTCAATGATTTCCACATGCTCAATCCCATGTCTGGCGGCGGTTTTGCCAAATTTATTCACAGCTCCTTCATATAAATCCAGCGTCTGCCTTACCGCTCCATCGCCGCAGCAATGTATTCTTACCGATATGCCGTTGCTGTGAGCCGCCTCTATATGTTCCCGCATTTTAGCGATATCGTTGATAGGCTCTCCTGTATATCCAGGTTTATTTTTGTAAGGCTCTATCAGCATTGCCGTATGCGTGGTAGGAACTCCATCCATATACATTTTCATCAGGCAGATTCTGAATATGTCGTTATTGTATTTTTTCTGGGCCTCCTTGGTATCTTCGATAGAGTCGAACAGATTCGCTGCGCTGTGGACGCGGACGTCCAAGCCTCCGTCTGCTGAGAGCTGGTGAAAGGCCTCATATTGTCCCAGATCATATCCAAGCTCCGGCCGCATATCCTGCACGGCAGTTACTCCGTTTTCCGAATATAATTTTACGACTTTGCGAATTAAATCCTTTTCCTTGTTAATATTGAATTTCAAGGCATGAACTGCTGCCAGTCCCATCGCTTTTTCATTTAGGAAGCCCGTAGCCTCTCCGCTATCGTCACGGACGATTTCACCATTAGGCGGATCTGGCGTGTCTTTTGTGATCCCGATCCGGCTAAGGCCGCAGGAATTGACCCATGCGCCGTGAACCTCTGTATTTGCAAGAAATACGGGACGGTCAGGCAAATACTGATCGAGACTTTCTTTTGTAGGCAGCCGTTTTTCTTCCCATCCCATATGATACCAGTTCATTCCGATTACCCATTCATCTTCCGGGATGGTTTTTGAAAATTCATAGACCTTTTTCGCCGCATCCTCTTCCGAAACCGCATCGATCAAATCGACAAAATTATAATTGAGCGATGACATTACCAGATGCAGATGGCTGTCGTGAAATCCAGGTGCTACCAGCGCATTGTCCGGAAGCTCGATTTTTTTTGTTTCCGGTCCCAGGTAATTTTTCCAGCCATCGCCTTTGCCCATGGCATATATTCTGTCGTCTGTAATTGCCATGTATTCATAGTCGCTATGAAGCCCTTTGCCGGGAAAAAAAGCGCCGCCTTTTATGATAATATCAGCATGTCTCATTTGTGTTCTCTCCTTTCCGATTTTATCCGATGATTCCGACGATTAAAAAGCATACTGCCGCCAGTGCTCCGGCCAGGATAGCGTAAGGCATTTGCGTTATGCCATGGCGGAAAGGCGTGATTCCGGTAGCTTTTGCGCTTAAAATCGTGCAGTCAACGTAGAAGCATGCATTGCTTCCCCATACGCCTGCCGAACATACTGCTGCAACAGTAAGCAGGGGATCGGCTCCTATGCTTATCGCAATCGGGATCACGATAGGGAACGCTACAATGTACAATGACCAGACAAGGCCCATTACGAATTCCGTCAGTGCGAATATGAGGAAAACAATTACCGGGAAGGTTGCCGGATTCGCATACTTTACGCCGATATCTATGAGGAACTGCATACAGCCCACTTCTTCGATCCCATCTGCAAAGGTAAGGGAAAACAGCATCAACAGCAGAACCAGCACCATATCCATGACGCCTTCAACGAACACATCGGCAAATTCTTCCGGCGTAATGATTCTCTGTATCACATAGAAAATAAACATGAATATGACTGTGAGCATAATGCCTGCCACTGCGTCAATATCGAAATATATGGTTATGCCTATGAGGACTGCAATCGGAAGCAGGAAGTTTATGAGCTTAGGTTTTTTGTTTAACGGCGTCTGCTCTGCTTCGTCCGTTTCGCCTTCCTTGGCTTGTCGTTCTTCTATTATGTTCACTTGCTCATCAATCGCTTGCTCCCATCGCGCCTGCGCTTCCAATTCTGCCTTTTTCATAGGGCCAAAAGGCTTGATTACGCCGACTATGGCTAATATCAGCACCAACAATGCGCAAATGGCATAAAAATTATACGGCATGGTTTTTATGAAAACTGCCAGTCCTTCTCCCGATTCTGCAATTCCATTTTCTTCGAGAAGGCCGCTTATAAAGATAGCCCAAGTGGAAAAAGGCACTAGGATGCATGCGGCGGCGGCAGAGGAATCTATAACGTAGGCAAGAAATTCCCTGGATACCCTGTATTTATCTGTTACCTTGGATATTGCCGTTCCCCTGATCAGGACGTTGATATAATCGTCGATAAAGATTACAAAGCCTAACACCATCGTCCATAGCAGCACCCCGCGCCTGCTCTTTACGCGCTTGGTTACAAAATTGGAAAAGGCCTCGGAGGCTCCGACGTGCTGAAGCAGGGCGATGATTCCGCCAAGCGTGCCGCATACCATGAGAAACCATGAGAAGGTTTCGCTTTGCAGGGTAATCTGGATCGATTCCAGCACGGGATAAACGGAATCGCCCTTGTGGATCATAAAGTAGGAGAGCACGGTTCCCAGTATCAATCCTTCCAATATTCTTTTCGTGTAAAAAATAAATATTAGCAGAAATACTGCGGGTAAAGTAGTCAGTGCTCCGCTTTCTTGAATATCCTCAGGTGCGAAAAAAAATACCAGCAAGAATACGATCAGCGTGACGCAGTAAGTGATGATGAGCTTACGCTTTTCTTTTTCATCACCAAAATAATTTTTTAACTTTTCTGTCATGATTAAACCACCTTTCTACTGATTTCAACATTTATCGGCAATAAGTAAATGCAATTACCGTGCCATGATAAAAACGTTGAAATTTAAAGGTTT
>CAJUEB010000099.1 GCA_910585135.1 uncultured Eubacteriales bacterium | reverse complement strand
TAATTATAAGCGAACAATGGAGCAGTCCCCATGCTGTAGCCAAAGAGCATGGAATGGAAAATATAATTGACATACATCAGCACACCATACGCTGCCACCCCATTTTCGCCAGCATAATGCAGAAGCTGCATATTGTATAAAACGCTGACAACGGAGATCGCGATGTTGGTAACGAATTCCGAAGAACCATTCGTTGCCGCTTTCAAAAGAGCGTCAAATTCAATTCTTGCCCTGCCCAGCTTCAGAAGACTTGTATTCTTCTTTCCGAAATAAATGCACGGGACGATCCCGCCTACAAACTCCGAAGTGACCGTCGCGGCGGCCGCTCCCGCAACGCCCCAGTGAAAACCTGCGATAAACACTGCATCCAAGACGATATTCGTCACGCCAGCACCGACGGTGACGATGAATCCCAGATGCGGCTTTTCCGCTGTCACGAAAAAGTTTTGAAACGCATACTGCAACATAAAGGCAGGCACGGAAACCATGCTGATGCGCCCATACAAAATACAGTTATCCAAAAGATCCCCTTGTGCACCTAAAAGCTGCGCGATCTGTGGGATAAAAGCAAAGCCCAAAAGGGCCAGAACGCTGCCGCATACAGCCGGCACATAAACAAACAAGGAAAAAAGCCGGTTCGCCGCCTCACGATCGCCTTCACCGAGAGTCTTTGCCACGAGAGCACTTCCGCCTGCGCCAAAAATAGCGCCAACAGCCCCGATGATCATGATGACAGGCATAATAAAATTGATTGCCGCAAACGCTGTTTTTCCCACAAAATTCGATACGAAAAATCCATCTACCACGCCGTAAATAGAAGTAAATATCGTCATGGCGACGGTCGGCAATGCAAACTGTATCAAGCGTTTATAATCGAAATGATCCGAAAGCTGTATCTGTTTCCTGTCCATATTTCCTCCCTTTAAAGCTCGCTTATTTTTTCATTGAAATCCCGCAAATATCGTTTTGACAATGCGATATATTGTTCCAATTCCTTAGAAGACCATGCTGCCAGTGTTTCATTTTCTATCTTGATCAGTTTGTCAACAGTATCTGCCACACGTTTAACGCCTTTTTCGGTCAGGCAGATTTTCTTCCTGTTTCCGCCAAGCGTTTCCAGATATACGACACCTTCCCGCTCCATCTTCCGCAATGCTGAATTAACCGTCTGCTTGCTGATTCCAAGCGCCGTTATATCGCGCAAAAGGCAGCTTTCCCCGCGAGAGCGTATGCTGTAGAGAATCATGCATTCGCTGTCGGAAAGTCCCAATTTGAGTGATGCCTTATGATAAGCGGCATCCATCTCCTCACTAATATAGGTAAAACATTTTAATTGTTTCGACAATAAATCCGGCATTGCCTGACTCCTTTCCATATAAAATTTCAAAAGCTTTCAACGTTTTTAAATGGCTTAAAAGTCCCTGATGCTTCTAACACTTGCTTCCAGCGCCCATTGCATGCAGCCCGGCGCTGTCCAACCAGCTCAAATCTTCGTAAATGTCGCTCGGCGGTATTCAAGCCATAAAAACGCCGAGCCGTCCGAACAGCAAAATACGCAAAGCGCCCCTTATACTTGCCTTGATTGGGCGAAGTATGATTTCGTACTCACCTAGTATAGTATGATTTCGTACCTCTGTCAAGTTCTGCCAGTTTACCAATTGAAAGAGAAATGCCTACTCAAACAAAAAAGCGGAAAACAAATTCACCGCTATCAAACCATTATATCGCCTTTAAAAATTCTATGCTGATCTAAAAACGATGATCAAGCATCCGATTCCACGCAAAGCAACGGCAGGACTGCACTGGATTTTCAAGCGAAAACACAAAATGGCAGAAAAAAAGTAGCAACTGCATCGTTTGAAGCGTTTGCTACTTTATTTTCAATGGTTTGAGCAATCCTGCCAGCATCAACAATGCAATTTTTTCGCCGAAATCGACGCTTGCCTGCTGAACCCATTAGAAACAGTGTAGCATTTGCATAAAAAACTGCAAATGCTACACAAATAATCACATTTCACATAAAATACCAATTCCTGGTTCGTTTTTCTGGTTCGTTTTTCTGATCCGTTTTCCTGTGGGGAAGCCCCCGGCTGCCTAACAGTCAGCCGCTTCCGCTACCCCTCTAACAGCAAGCCGGAACTACTGCAAAATACCGCTTACCTTTTCCATGCCGGCGATTTCCTTTTCCAGCGCTTTGACAAGCTCTGCCTTCACCAGCTCTGCCGATGCTTCATAGCCTGCGATCGAAGCGCTGTAATCAGCTTCACCCTCACCGTAGAGCTGCGCCAGTGCATTCTGCGTCGCTTCGTAAGTATCATTTAAGCGAACTGATTTTCCGAATCCCCATGTATCCTGTACAACGTCACAATTTACGGACTCCAGCAGCTTTTCATAAGAATAGTGGCTGTATCCGAATGCGGTAAATTCAGTCCCGCCGCCAAGTCCTGCCATCACTGCCAGCGTCGAATCATCGCCTTCATCCGTCACCTTGCCTGATTTCATGTCATCTACTACCTTGCTGTACCCGTCAAGCGTGCTTTGCGCCGTGATATGCAGCGCCATCGTTGTATCCGAACCAATGATGCCCATCAGCTCATCCTCCATCGCACGGAAAGCCTGCAATGTCGTTTTATTCAGCTCTGTGCCTTTGGCAATAATCGCAGACAATTCTTCTGCGGAAGCTTCATTATTGTAAGCCTCTTCATATTCTGCATTGATTTCCTGTGCTTTTTCAAGCTGCTTCGCGCCCGCCTGCTTCATCGCTTTCAGATTTTCCTTATACTGATCGATAAGACCCTTTTGCTCATCATTTAAGTATGCTTCTGTTCCTTCGATCTGTGCTTTGAGCGTCTCGCATCTGGATGTAAAGTCAAGCTCCAGGGCAGGATTCATATCCAAATATACCGCAAGGCCGCCATACAGACCGATATCATACTGCATCAGCTCTGAGGAATACGTGCTCATATCATCATATACCGTATGATATCTGTCCATAAACCAGCTGTCAGTGCTGCTTACCTCACCCTTTTCAGGTTCTTCAAAGTCCGGGCAGTTAATGATAACAGGCACGCCGTTTCGCTGGTATGAAATGCAGTCGCTCATGCCCATGTTATGGTCGTTTGCATTATTTACGCCATCGTCATAGTATGATCCGCTGAGAAGATCTTCTTCGAGGTATCCACCGACTGCCGTATCAAACTCGTAGCTGCTCTGGATCATGCCTTCGCTCTGTCCCGATTTGATTGCAGGCATCTCGAAGTTGATGAGCGCCAGCGTCGTCCCCTGCCATTCAGGATGTTTTTCGGTGATCTGCTCCCAGGAACCGATCGCCCAGTCGTCAGCGGCACCGGAACGTCCCCATTCCTCGGCTGCGTGTGCTATGAAATAGATATCGTTCTTTGGCTGATAGCCGGAATCGATCATCGCCTTGGCGATGGACGCCGTCAAGGCAACTGCCGTACAGTCATCGTTTACGCCGCCATGGTACTTATCATAGTGACCGCTAATAATGATCTGCTGTCCTGTATTTTCACTGCCTTTGATTTTTCCGACTACATTGTACGCAGGCGTATCAGGCATAATATCGCAGGTCAGTTTAAAATCAACATCACCGAGGGTGTCTGTCTTTTCTTTCTCCATCTTAGCAATGATTTTGCTTGCATCCTTCGGGGAAATGCTGCCGCACGGAATCAAGTCTTCACAGCAGATATCCTGCACGTTTATCGTATCGCAATCTTCCTCATTATCGATGAGGTCATACATGCCATATCCCATTTTATCTTCTTCATACTGATATGTAACGATTGCCGCTGCACCGTGATAAAAGGCTTCCGTATATGGCTGGTCAATCCAGTTTTCCGTCAACTGGTTCACTGCCGCAAGCACGATTTTTCCTTCAACATCTACACCTTCATATTCTTCCTGCGTTCCTGTGCCGACATTGACGATTTCCATATTCGACCAATCCTTGTCGATCGTCTTTTCATCATCGCCCGTTTCTCCCTGGCTCAAATCCCGGATCGATACCGGGTTGGCTTCGCCCTTCGTATTGTGCGAACCCGTTGCCTGATAGGAAACCATATCCTTGACCTTGATGTCCCCTACGTTCATGTGGCTTTCACCTGTTGCCCAGCCATCTACGATGACCTCGTCCCGCGTCACATCGGAAAGACCGATTTTTTCAAATTCCTTTGCCAAATACTCAGATGCTGCAATCTCAGAAGCGCTTCCACCGCCCCTGTAAAGCGTATCCACATCATTGAGCTTTTCGTCGTAAGCCAATTTTTCCGTCATCTTTTTCGCATATTCTTCGTCAGCGGCCGCTTCGATGGCTGCGATATCATCGGCGGCAACGCTCGAAGATGTGCTGCCTTTGCAGCCCGTCGCCGCCACAAGTGTTGCGCCCGCCATCATGCATACGGTCACGCCGACTAAAATACGCTTTTTTAAAAGTGATTTTTTCATTGCTGTTTTCTCCTCCCTTGCATTTGTAATGGATATAATTACATGATGGTTATTTTATTACAAATACAAGCAATGAGGCAATGGCCCAGGTGGACTATTTATGCTCCAAACGAATCAAAACGGATTGATGATCCCTGTAAAAATCAACACCAGGGAAGCCACTGCCAAAATCACTACGGCGATGGCGATATTCCGCTCAAAAGGCGCAAACGCCTGGAGGCCTTTTTCCTTCCGCCCTTTGATATACACCCAGATTCCCGGCGCATAAAGAATACTGGTGATCAAAAACTGCACGATCCCGGCGGAAATAATCATCCAAAGGCCATAAATGCTCCCCACGATCGCAAAGACCCTGCCCCTTCCGATTTCTCCCTGCCCTGCGGTTTCAACGCCGTCCCGGTTTCTGGTGATTTTTTCATAATAAAGCGCGCTCAGAAGGTACGGCAGCATGATCATCGATGAGCCAATGGTATAGAACGCCAAATACGAAGACTCGCTAAACAGAATGATCAAAAGAAAAGTCTGTACCAGAATATTCGTAATGACCAACGCCACAGAAGGCGATCCATTTTTATTGCTTCTGGCAAACGCTTTTGTAAATACGCCCTGCCTGGCAGCTTCATAAGGGCATTCAGCAGCGATGATCGTCCATCCCAGCAGTGCACCTAAAATAGAAACGATGACACCGATATTTACCAGCTTAGCTCCCCATGGACCGACCACGGATTCGAGGATCTGCGCCATTTGCGGATTATCAAGCTGCGCCAGCTCCTCTGCTGTCATGACACCCATGCTCAATACCGCGACAATAACATAAAGCGCTAAAATCCCCAGAAATCCTGTAAGGGAAGCTTTGCCGACATCGCTGGAACGCCTCGCCCTTGCCGAAAGCACGACCGCCCCTTCCACGCCGATAAACGCCCAGACTGTCGATGAGGTCGTCGCCATGACCTGAAGGCTCAGCGGCATCGTTCCATTTCCCCAAAAATTGTCCATAAAGGTGTTCAGGTCGAACGCACCCAGCAAAATAACTGCTACCATGAATACGAAAATTGGAATCAGCTTGCAAATCGTAACGATAGCGTTGATGATCGTCGCTTGCTGCACGCCCCTCAGCACCAGCCACACCATGAACCACACGGCAGCGGAGCCGCAAGCCACCGAGGCCAGGTTGTTGCCCGTCCCAAATACCGGGAAAAAATATCCCAGCGCCCCGAACAGAAGCGTGATATACGATACATTGCAGATCAGCGCACTCATCCAGTAGCCCCAAGCCGAGGTAAAGCCTACAAATTCGCCAAAGCCTTCCTTCGCATAGCTATAAACACCATTCGTCAGATCCGGCCTGATTTTGTTGAGGCCAAAAAAGCACATCATCAACATATACATCCCGATCCCGGCGATGGCCCAACCGATGAGGACGCTGGCGGTATGGGCGCCATTAGACGCCATATCCCCGGCAGTCGTAAAAATTCCTGCACCGATGGTCGAGCCGATGATCATGGCAGTCAGCCCGCTAAAACCCAACTGATTTGTTTGTTTTTCGCCATTGGTCTGATTCTGCCCGCTGGCTTCACCACTCTTTTTTGGAGGGTTTGTCGCTTGATTATTTCCCATAGAATCCCCTTTTCCTTTCACGCAATACGATCAAGTAATATGATCGGAGCGCACCATTATTTCATGTTACATCGTAATCATTGAACGATTTTGTAACTATTATTTGTGATTCCCGGTAAAATCATGCATATCGCTGAAAAGTCTTTTTCTATGCAAAGCGCAGCCACTGGCTTGATAGAAATGGCGTGAAGCCAAGAATCTGCTGTGAATAGATCGATTGACGTATGTTTTTAAGGTTGACTGTATCAAGAGCAAAAAAAGAAACGAAAGCAATAGCAAGAAAAACAATGATCCACCATATCGGCCGGCTCATTGCTTTCCCAGTTTGCCTAACGCCTCTTCATAACATTATATACAGTCAATTGAAGCAGCTTTCCTTCCAAAACGGAGACTATAAAAGCGCCTGCTCAAATATCTTCAACAGTTTCTCCTGATGAAAAGGCTTATCGATAAACCCCTTCGTGCCAATTGACTTTGCTCTTTCAAATGTATCGCCATATGCCAAGGATGAAATCATCACAATTCTGGCATCCGGATGATTTTTTAAGATGATCTCCGCCGCATCCAGTCCGTCCATCCCCTTCATAATAATATCCATCGTCACCAGATCAGGTTCTACCTCAGCATACCGCTTGATGGCATCCTCGCCGCTGCGGCAGTATGCCGCAATCTGATAATCCGTCCCTTCCAGAACATCCTCCAGCTGAACCCTGACCAGCCGGGAATCATCTACTACCATAATTCGCTTGCTCATCTACTTCTACCCCTTTCTGTCATACCTTAGCTGAAACAACTTCGTCCGTGTGGGCACAAGGCACATGGTGAATCAACTGCGCACCCTCACGATGCTCATCAGAGTAAGTAAGCACAAACTGTACTTCCTGCCCCTCTGGCTCATAGCGTCCGTGATAAAACACGGGCGGACCAAAATGGGCTGAAATTTGCGTAGCTTGAAACATTGCTCCCGCAATTTTACCACATAGCACGTTAAAATATTCTTTGGTAAATTCCTCCAAATCTTCAGAATCAACCTCATCCTCATGAAAGGAATTGCAAGCCATGCGGGTAAGCAGACTGGTATCTGCACAAAGGGTAAGACTCGTGCTGAACCCTTTGTCAAAGGTAATATGAACGGTACAGAGATCCTCTCCCAGCGGCTGGTCTCCCTGATTCAAGCGTACACCGGCAGTCTGCTCTGTCACATTTTGAAGCGATTGATCCAGTATTTGTTCCAGCTTCTCTTTTGTGAACACGGTATTCATGCAGCACCTCCTCACAATTATCCACGGTCACTTCCCCTATGCTCCAAAACTCGCTGAACGCGCTTAAGCAGGTCGTCCGGCGCAAAGGGCTTTAAAATATAATCACGTACCCCTAATTCGATTCCCTTCATAATCGACTGCTTATCTTCCACGGCAGTCAGCATGATGATCGGAATATCAGCCCGATCCTCCATGGCTCGAATTTCGCTCAGGATCTCAAACCCATCCCTAACCGGCATCCGAATGTCCAGCAGAATCAGGTTCGGTTTCCTTTTTTTCAGATATCTCAAAGCTCGTGCTCCGGAATTCACCGTGACCACATCATAACGCTTCTCCAACGCATCCGTAATCCTCGATAAAATAAATGCCGCGTCATCCACCGCTAAAATGCATTTTTTACCAAATCTTGTTCCTGGTGTCGTCATTCCTGTTCCTCCTGCGCTTTAAGGTTGTTTAAAAGCCGCCCCAGCAGCATTTCCGCATTGTCATCCTCATATAGCTTCAACTGTTCCTGAATTTCCTGGAGGCTGTCCAGCCTTTCCTGCGGCAATTCATGGTGAAGGAGATCCATCACAATGTCGGAACACTCCCGTGACCTGAAATTTTCCAACTCTTCCAAGGCTTCGCCCACTCGCTTCACCAATTCCCGCACAGACAGGGCAGGGAGCTTCTCCTCCTGGGGTTCGTCCTTCCGTCGCTGTTCCAGCACCCATCCGATCTGTTCCAGCAGTTCCTCATAAGCATCCAGCAACATAGGAAGCTGCCGGTCGATCAACGACCTATCGCCTTGTGCCGCAGCGTTTTCCTGAGCGCGAGCCATATCGGAAACGCCAATAGCACCAATATTGGCCGAAGCACTCTTGAGCGCATGCACTTCCGTCTGGTAATCAGCAAGGCTGGTATCAGCAAGTTTCTGCAAAAGCCCGATTTTACGCTGGCCGTCTATGTAATAGAGTTCCAGCAGCTCGACAAAGCCTGCCTCATCACCGGAATAGTAACGCATCGCAGCGCTCATATCAATCCCTTTGATCTGAAATGCATCCGGGCTTAAAGAACGATACCCCTCTCCGCTGTCCCCGGTCTGCCGTCGCTCTTCCGGAACCCAACGTAACAGAAGCTGCCCTAGTTC
>CAJUEB010000098.1 GCA_910585135.1 uncultured Eubacteriales bacterium | reverse complement strand
AGGCAATTCGGCCAGCGCCCCCATTAGCCGCCTGTTTTCCAGCCATTCCGTTCATTTGTTTTCCAGCAAAACTGCCAGCAGATCCGCCGCCAGTTCTTTCCTCGCTCTGCCCGCCATGCTTCTCTACGGAAAAGGTCACCAAATCGCATGTATGCCCTTCTAAAACCGCTTCCGTATGCGCATCATCGATATTCACGATCCCCGTCCTGCATTGGCGAAACAGCATACTTTTGCACCTGAGATATTCATCAAAATCAGCATGCTCGCTAGGCCCGATATGATCAGGCGACAAATTTGTAAACACACCATAATCAAACATGATCCCAGCCGTCCGATCGAGCTTAAAGCCCTGTGACGATACCTCCATCACCGCATATTCACATCCTGCTTCCACCATCTGCGCCATAAAGCGATGAATTTCATACGACTCCGGCGTCGTATTTTTCGCAGGCATTGACTTATCGCCGATCACCACGGCGATCGTCCCGATAAGGCCGGCCTTTTTTCCTGCCCGCCGCAGCACATCGTTGATAATATACGTAGTGGTCGTTTTTCCCTTCGTCCCAGTCAAACCAATCGTCGTCAGTTTTTCCGCCGGATAATCAAAATACGCCGCTGACATGAGAGCCAGCGCATATCTGGCAGAAGCCACTTTAATCACCGTAATATCATCCGGAATTTGTACTGCCGCTTCCGCCCGCTCAACGACAATGGCCGAAGCGCCCTTTTCCACCGCATCGGGAATATACTGATGCCCATCGGTGACTGCACCCACCATACACACGAACATCGTCCCGTCGCTTATCTTCCTTGAATCATAAATGATGTCCGCAACATCCGTTTCCAAACTTCCCTGCAATACCTCGTAGTCGATTTTTCGGCAAAGCTCTTTTAACTGCATGATTTTCCCTCGTTTCTTTGGATTCCCGTTTCTTTCCATTCCCGTTCATCTGATTTCTGTGCATCCGAACGGCATCCGGCAATACCGCGCATTCAGCATACCCAGCATCTGACCATGCCCCACGCCAAACAACGTCCGCCGGCCGCATTCTGTATCGGGCAATGTCCCGCATTCAATCATATTCGTGTCTCACCGCATTCCGCATCGGATAATGTCCCGCATCTGATCACGTTCATGACCGGGCAAAATTTATTATCTAATTATCATTATCTGCTCATCCTATGGCCTCTTATTCGTGCAAGGAAGGCCGCACAGGCATTTTCCGCAAACCTCCGAACCGCCCTCCGCGCCATAGGAACTCCCAAAGGAGTCATATACAGCGGCATTTTTCAAGCACTGTGCGAAGCATTTCTGTCTGTCAAATCCCTCTGCCGTCAAAGCCTTGCCCGGGCATTTTTTTATGCAAAGACCGCACCGCCCGTCTCGAAAAAACAGGCAAGCCTCTTCTGTCTGCGGCTGATCCGGCGTCACGTCCAAGGTCGTAACAACCGTATTGCACCTGCCACAGCATCCTTTCTCCGTAATCAGCATATTGTTGCGCCCAAAAGTCCCTAGCCCCGCCGCATACGCAAAATGCCGGAAAGACCAGTAACTGATCACCTGATCCCTGTGAAAGATATTTGCCTCAGAGGCAGTTTTCGCCTCATATCCCAGCTTATGAACGACATCGATCAGATGTTCATTCAGCCTGCCAAACATGGCATTTGTCAGCTCATAACTCTGCGCCCATTCGGAAGATGCCAGGTTTTGCGTAGAAATGGCAGATGCATCGTCAGTAACCAAAAGGGCAGACGCACTTTCCCCAGCGGAAATCGCGGATGTACATTCTGCCCCGCTGTGGTCTATGGCATCCCCGCCCTCTTCGCCAGGCATCATCCCGCTTCCGTTGCGATTAGATGCACTTCCCAGCCCGCTGCGTTTCGATACCGCGCCGCCCCCGCTGTGATTTGGTGTAATTCCAACCCCCCTGCGATTTGGTGCGCCTTCAATTCCTCTACTGTTCGAATCAGGCAGCCACTGCACAAAAGGCACATAATAGGCGATGACGATCGATGCCCCAGGAAGCACCTCCTCCGGCATTTGATGCTTCGGATGAACGATCTTTTTCAGGCTCTGTATATAGCCGCTTCTCGCATCGGCAAACCCGACAAGGGGCATCTGCCACAAGGCCTGCTCTAACTGCTCGTTTTCTGCCGCTACACAGCTCGCTGCTTCCTGCTTGATTTTCTGTTTGATTGTCTGCCTCATATCAACTGGCATTTGTCCTCTCACTTTCAGCAATGAATTGATCGATTTTTCTCGTATCTTCCGATAAAATACGATTTCTTTCAGTATATCCTATTTTCACAATCTTTTACAGAGGCTCGTCCCAATTTTAAAAAATTCTTCCCAAACGCCCCCAGCACACAAAACAAAACAGGAAAAACGAAAATACACAAGCCACAATGCAGAAACAAAAGTAATCCAAAAATGAACCATCGCAATAACCCCCTGGAGCAGAGCCTCCGGCTGTTCACCGGGCAGCCGCCTCCGTTTGCATCGGAGCGGGAATTCGCCCAAAACCTGCCGACCAAAGGTCTCAAGGTCTCGTCGTATTCGCCCTCCGTTTGCATCAGAGCGGGGATTCGCCCCACGCGGTATTATTTTATATCATATGAACACTAAGCCGTAAGCGGCGAAAAATCCCTCATCCAAAAGCATTCAAAAAGCACTGCAAATTGTAATGGTGATCACATTCTCTTTCATTGACGCCAGGATATAAGCTATATCGTAATCTGTCCTCGCCGCTTGTGAAACCGCACGATATCAGGTATAATCCAAGGCACAGGGAAACCAAATGGAAAGCACACAAACAACTCGCACGCAAAACGCGCGAAAAAGAGACGAGAAATAAACTTTCCCGATGTAAGCACGCAAAAATCCAATGCGGTCTTGCTCCACTTCGCAAACGGGGGGGAGCTTGCGCGAAACTGTGCGGAAAACACGCAAAGAATTGGATGTGGGCACAATACAGCAAAGGGATTGCGCCTGCTCCCCAGATACGAGAGGAATCGAACGATATGACAGAAGAAAACATCATTTACGATACGATTATAGTCGGCGCAGGGGCTTCCGGGCTGTTTTGCGGTGCAGCCATGGAAAAGCTCACGCAGAAACCCGGCAAGCAACCCATTTGTGATGGGCATCCGCTTATTTGTGAAGAGCGCAAGCAGCCCATTTCGGGCAATGAGGATGCCGCCTCTGGCAACAGTCATCACATTTCTGGCAAGCATCCAATTTCAAGCAAATATCCCTTTTCCGGCAAGCGTCTCATCTTGGAAAAGACCGGGAGCGCGGGAACAAAGCTGCTCATGAGCGGAAACGGACAATGCAATATCACCCATGGCGGATCGATCAAGGCGTTTCCTGCCTGCTACGGAAAAAACGGCAACAAAATCAGGAGCTGCCTCTATAAACACAACAATCTTTCCCTGATCAATTTTCTCGAAGGCAACGGCATACCGACACAAACCCGCAACGACGGCAAAGTATTCCCAGCTTCCATGGATGCCCATGATGTGCTGAAGCTATTAATGCAAAAAACCAGGGAAAATGGATTTGAAATACACTATAACAGTGCTGTGACGCAAATCGACAATCTTTCAGATGCAAAAGTGCAATGTTGCGATGAAAAAATACAATATAGCATGGCTGCACCATATTGCGATAAAGCTTTGCAGGATGCAAACACAGCATATGACAAAAAAGCGCTGCATGCTTCAGATGCAGCACACGATGCGTCCGCTCCGCATAAAGCAGCTACATCAAACGACGCGTCTGTACCGCATCACACCAATGCTTTTCATGCCCCGCTTTGGCGCGTGACCACAACCAGTCCTGTCAGCAAAATGAACGGCGAGCCTGACCAAATAAACGGCAAACCTAATAAAACGAGCGGCAAGCCCAACAGAGCAAACGGGAAGGCTAGCAAAGCTGCCGAAATTTTTCCCGAAAAATCTAAAAAGACCTACCTGACACGGAATCTCGTCATTGCTTCCGGCGGCTGCTCCTACCCGTCCACTGGCTCTGACGGCTCTATGTTCCAGGTTTTAAAAGAGAGCCTTTCCATGCAGGTCAGCAAACTCCGCCCTGCCCTTTCCCCCATCCAGGTCGCCGATTACCCGTATGGAGAGCTTGCAGGAATTTCCTTTGAAAATGCGCAGGTAACGATTGTTCCAAAAAAATCAGAAAAAATATCATCTTCGCAGGGAGAAGCACTGCTGTTTACACACAAGGACCTGTCCGGGCCTGCCATCCTCAATCTTTCAAAATATGCTGCGCAAGGCGATATCCTGAAAATAAACTATTTATACCCGCTCCAGTACCAGCAGGCAGCTCAGCGGTTAAAAGCAGCTTTTCACGGTGCGAAAACGAGTGTCTCCAATATCATCGCGGCAGAGTTCGACCTGCCAAAACGTTTCTGCCAGCTTTTATCAAGCCGAGCCGGAAGCTCCATTAAAAACCTCGCCAAGACTCTGACCGGCGAGGAATTTTGCATTATTTCAGTATCAGGATTCCAAAAATCCATGGCTACAAGCGGCGGCATCGACCTTTCCCAGATCAATCCCGCCACCATGGAATGCAAAGAACATCCCGGCCTGTTCATCATCGGGGAAGCCTTGGATGTAGACGGCATGACAGGCGGGTACAACCTGCAATTTGCATACTCGTCTGCAAAAGCCGCAGCAAGTGCCATCGTTCAGGCAAATGCCAAAGCATCGCTTTAATCCATTAAACCCATTGAGGAGGGCGAATGTCCCGCAAAGCCTTCACGCAATAAAAACGTTCAACGCAAGCACCATTCACCCAAAAAATCACCCATACAAAAATCCATCAATGAATGCCAGAAATCACCCAGCATTCATTGACGCTGCCCGCACTGCCTTCCTGCATCCGCCCGCCATACAAATACGGCGGATTATTTCTCTGTCCTATTTTTTGCCAGTTCTTTCGCTTCCTTTCCCGTCATATGCTCGATTTCCAGTTCGATCATCGCCAGATGTTTAAATTGTGTATCGATTTCCCTTGGAATATCAGCCTCATAAGCGGCTGAATATTTCATCGTCAAAACCTTTGCCATGCGGCGGATCTCCGCTTCATCCGTAAGCAGGCGGATTTTCCCGAATACGATAACGCTTCGGAAATAAGTCGTATATTCCTCCGGCACGATTTTGTCCTGGTCGATCACGCAGAAGGACGCTTTGCTGCTGTTTTGAATGGCGTCGATCTTATGCCCTGCCTTAGCCGCATGGAAATATATCTTTCCATCTGCATACACATAGCTTAACGGAACAGCATAGGGATAATCATCATCCCCCAGCAAAGCCAGCACCCCTGAAGTGCCTCGCTCCAAAACCTCTATGGACGCATCCTTAGACAATAACTGCTTTTTTCTCCGCATTTCCCGAAACATAGTTTTTCCTCCATTTCTATCAGGTTCTATCAGTTTTTTATCATCCACACTCGCTGCGGTTTTGCTCTGTCTGCATCCGCACCCAGTTATGAAATCCGTATAAATCATTCACGAAAAATATAACGAAACAAGCTACCATCGGCACATAGGAGATGCTCTCCATGGACGCCAGAACCCACAGCACAATGAGGACAAGATCGTTAGCGGCATAAGCAACGGCATAGTATGGGCTTCGCAGCATCATCAGCGCCGAGGCAAGAAAACTAGTGGTCACGGATATCGTGCTGAACACGATATTAGCTGTGTGAAAATACGACAATATGTAATAAAAACCCCATGTTACAAGAGCTGCCAGCATAAACAGCACGGCAAAGCCTCTTGCCCGCAAGCGGTTTACCTTGACCTGCTGCTGGCTGTACGGATTACGCAGCCAAGTGATCACGGAAAGCAACGCAATCGGAGCGGTCATTCCCATATAGGTTGCCATTTCTCCGTAATATGCGAAATAAAACGATATGATGCTGTAAACGACGCTGAACAGAATCGTCAGAATCTGCCCCAGCACGTCCCCCTTCGCCACGAAAATCAAGGCCGTCACACCGATCAGAGACGCGATGAGCGTCATCCAGTCCCCGCTTTTTGCCAGCACAAACGATGCGGCCACCACGGCAGCCGAACCCGCCCACAGGCATTTTTCGAACCGGTTCAAATTGCCGATTGAGTTTTGAACAGAATCATATATTTTCATGATACACGAAACCTCCGCACAAGCCGCCACGCCGCCTGCGTTGACATCGCCTGTATGATAAAAAAACACCCGAACCATATCTTCTAAGACCTAACGATATGATGCGAATGCCCTGCTTGCATTGCTGCTACCCGGTGGCAGCTTTCGATTTAATTGGCTTTATCTTATCACGGAATAAACCCGCTGTCAATAAAAGGCTAATAAAACGCGCCAACGGCAGCGTATTGTTATTTCCCGATATCTGTACCCTTGTATCGCAAGATTGTTTTTAAGTTGGCCTTTTCTGTGCGGTTGGCATTGTTCAAATATATTTCACGGTGTTCTTTTCCCATTCGCTTAAACCTGTGTTCCATGCAGTATCTGTCCATCATTTCAAATGACGCAGGCTCATCATCAAACGCTCCTTTATGCAATACTTGGACACACCTGCCGTCGCAGATTGTTTCAAAAGAAATATCTGTGAGGTACGGATTGTATTTCCTGCTCTTAACTGCCTCTATTGCATGATCGAACATTTCTCTGGTAATAAAGTCTGGTTGCCGTATCATGATGCGGTACTGCAATTCTTCTTTTACCAGATATTTCTTTTCAGAAGCCACGCTCCAGATTCCCTCCAAAGGATATACGGTATAATCTGTTATTTCATTGCTCTTTTCGGCAAGCGCTTTATATGCCATTTTCATTTTATAAGCCACGGAAAACAGCGCAGCAACCTGATCTGAAAAGATTTCATCATTAGGATTGCCTTTGCCGGAAAGAATGATATATTGCCAGGCAGGAATATCAATGACGCAAGGTTTCGTTTTTACGCCATATATTTCTTTCTCCTGCTTTTTCCATTCATATTTCATTTTCAGTCCCCGCTTTCTCAAATAGGATTTACAGGCAAATGATATCACACATACCCTGACGCCCTATGTCAAGATTTATACTTTTCATAGATTTTCTTTGCCTGTTCTGCCACAATATCCTTCAAATACGCAGGTTTTACAATATCTACTTGTGTGCCGAATGACAATAAATACCCGATCAGCCATTCATCCTCTGGCATTTCGACGGATACGATTAAATCTCCATTTTCTTTTTTTCTTACCCTCGTTTTATCAAATTCATCATAAACACGATATGATATATTTTTCGGGAAACGCAATACGATTGTATTGTAGGCTTGCCCCAGTGTTTCATCTAATTCTGGGAAAGAACTTTTGCAAAAACTGTCTGTGCGCATTTCTAAATCTATAATGCGGGTCAGCTTAAAAACACGATAATCCTGTTTTTCCGTACAATATGCTTTTAAGTACCACGACATAGACTTATATGACATTTTTAGCGGCTTAATAATTCTTTCGCTAATTGTTCCGTAGGAATTTGCATAGGTTATTTTTACGCACTTTTGATGAATTACCGCTGATTTTAGCAATTCAAATTTCTCATTGTCAGTTCCCTTGTTGCCCCATCTGGAAAAATCTACTTCAAGCCAGTTTTCCGAACTGATACAAAAGATTGCAGAAAGCTTTTGCAATGTTTGATTGATGCCAATATTGTTAGTAAGATTGATGCTTTGCAGGGCTGTTAGAATTTCCTGCTTTTCTTCTTCAGACAGCACTGCTTTATCTAAAACAAAATCACTCATTAAATGAATGCCACCGTTTCGCCCAGCTTCTGCATAAACAGGAATACCTGCACCACTCAAAGCATCAATATCTCTGTAAATTGTCCTTACAGATACTTCAAATTTTTCTGCTAATTCTGGAGCAGTAGCCTGTCCTTTATCAAGTAAATGATACACAATTTTAAATAATCTGCTTTCCTGCATTGCCAGTTCCTCCTTGGATAATAGAATACCATCAAAATCCTGACACTATATGGCAACATTAATTATAATCATTTTTCTGCGATGCTTTTCAAAGCTAAAAAGAAGAGCAAGGTATTAAATCCCCGCCCTCCAATTTTAATACTTTTTGCGTTACAACTATTCGTATATGATTTCTTTCTCCACAATCTCCCTTGCACACCTCCTGCAATTGCCGTCTATTGTCCGCCTCCACATACCGGAACCCTTTTGTAAATGAAAAAAATACTGATGGAAAGAATCCTGCCCTGTTGCCGCCAGCGTGGTAACCGTCCTTCCATGGAAAGAATTTTTAAGGGTAATGATCTGGTTACAGTTTTCCCCTTTCTTTTCCCTCCCGTATTTCCTCGCAGCCTTGATAGCTCCTTCATTTGCTTCCGCCGTGGCACCATGCCCACACCAAACTGCAACAGGGAAACACTGATATGTATGGGAAATTTACTCCCTGTCTTTATGGAAAACATCCTGACTCGTCATAATAACCTCCATATCCAAAGA
>CAJUEB010000097.1:4531-9040 GCA_910585135.1 uncultured Eubacteriales bacterium | reverse complement strand
CATTGCTATATCGGCAAAATGCCGTCTGCAATTCACCTGTATTATTATCGTTTGGAATTTTTATTGCGATGGGGGAGGAAATGGAAGGATTGCAAATTGCGTTAACCCTGTTTGGCGGGCTGGCTTTATTCATCTACGGCATGAACCTGATGAGCGACGGCTTGCAAAAGGCAGCGGGCGAAAAGATGAAAAATGTGCTGGCGATGCTGACCAAAAACCCTTTTGTAGGCGTTCTTGCCGGGGCATTGGTCACCGCAGTTATCCAGAGCAGCTCTGCGACGACAGTGATGGTGATTGGGTTCGTTTCAGCGGGATTGATGAATTTGCCGCAAGCGATAAGCATTATATTGGGTGCAAACATCGGGACGACGATTACGGCACAGCTTGTTGCTTTTCAAATCGGCGATTACGCCTGGGGTTTCGTCATTGTCGGGTTTATCATGTTTTTCTTTATTTCCCATAAAGAAAAGGTCATGGAAATCGGACAAGTCATTTTCGGCTTTGGCGTGCTGTTCGTAGGGCTTAACATTATGGGTGCGGCTATGGAGCCGTTATCTCAGACGCCGGAGTTTGCGGACTTGATGCTAAAGGTTGCGGATATACCGGTATTGGGCGTCATCGTAGGAGCTGTGCTAACTGCCATTATCCAGAGCAGCTCTGCCTCGATTGCGGTATTGCAAAACCTTGCCAGTACGGCAGGTCCGGACGGCGTTACGAGCATCATCGGGCTGGCTGGTGCGATCCCGATCCTCTTTGGCACGAATATCGGAACGACAATAACGGCTTTGCTGGCGTCTATTGGCGGTACGATCAATGCAAAACGCGCAGCGATTGCGCATACCATATTTAATGTAGGCGGTACGTTGCTGTTTATCTGGTTTACACCGTATATTGCCCGTTTTATTCAGTTCGTTTCTCCGGGTGGTGATGCGCTGCATGCGATTGCAAGGCAGATCGCCAATGCACATTTGTGCTTTAATGTAGCAACGACCATCGTATTTTTGCCGTTAATTGGCATTCTTGTAAAAATTGTCACGAAAATTATCCCGGATAAAGAAGAATTTAAAGACCCGATGGCAGCGCTTTACTTGGATTACAATTTGCTGGAACGGCCTTTTGTTGCGATTCACTTAGCGACGCAGGAGCTTTCCAGAATGGCTGAAATTGCGGCAAATATGCTCGTGGATTCTAAAAAAGCTTTTTTAGGAAATGATTCGGATGCCGCCGAAGAAGTCATGAAAAACGAGACGGTAGTAAATCATTTGCGGGATATTATCATAAAATACCTATCTTCTATTTTTTCGGCTGAGTCTGTGACAGAGCATCAGGCGCTGACCATTTCCGGATTGATGCATGTGGTAGCCGATATCGAGCACATTGGTGATAACTGTAAGAACATTGCGAGCTTTGCACAGGACAAAATTCACAACGGATATGTGTTTTCCGATACCGCTTGTGCGGAAATTTATCAGTGCTTTGATCACAGCAGCAAGATGCTGAACAATTCCATTGAAGCATTGAGTTCGGGAAATACGACGCTGGCCAGGATTATCAAAGAACAGGAGGATGACTTGGATTCCCTGGAAGCATCCTTGCGGATCAAGCATATGCAGCGTCTGGATTCCAAGGAATGTTCTCCTGAGTTTACGGTCCTTTACATGGACGTGATTCATAACATAGAACGAATCGGAGATAGCTGTGAAAACATTGCCAATGCGGTTTTGGATAATGTTAATTTTAAAGACATTGAGGAAAATTAGGCGGTCTGTGGCTTGGCTGCGGAGCGGTGAGCGTGGAAAGCGCGGCGAAACCATTTCGCCGCGCTTTTGTATAACGAAGCCTCGCGTCAGATGCAGCTTTCGTTTATGCTATAATGGGTATCCCGAACTTACGGTCAGTTTATTAGCCTGCATTCGTCGCGGGGACGATTTCTTTTCTGAACACCTTTGTATTGAGTGCAAGGTTCGTTTCTATAATAGGAAATATCGTCAGAGACGATATGATTGGTGGATTGTCCCGAATGCGCCTAAACATTTGGGCGCGTAATAACTTTGGAATTCTTGGAAAAAGCTGCAATTGTATATTTTTTATAAAATACGGCAGTTAATACACACTAACTTACCGGCAAAAAGTGCTTTTTTGCATAAATAGCTACTAAAATATATAAATATACACGATTTTGAGTCAAGTTTGCGTTATGAATATTTAATTTCCAAAAAAATAGCCTAAAATATTCCTAAAACAGCTAATAATCCCTTATTCTGGTCAACAAAAAGATGAATTCACAATTTTTAAAGCGTAGTTAGTGTGCATTAACTGTGGCATAACATAAAAAACTTTACAAATTCATGGAGTTTTTATGATAAAACAAATGAATACGGATGAATAAAATCGAAAAGGCAGGGCAATTGCTTGTTGGGCATTGGAGGACTGAAGGACAGAGCCAGGTGAACGCTGGCAGTTTCATTTGAGGATGAAGGGGAGGATGCAGATGGCCGCCGAGGTTTCTTGGAGGACGAAAGAATCGGTTCAGGTGAACGCTGGCAGTTTCATTTGAGGATGAAGGGGAGGATGCAGACGGTCGCCGAGGTCTCTTGAGGGCGGAAGGACAGGTTCAAGTTGTCGCGGGCTTTATTTGAAGGTAAAAGGAGGCAAGTGACAGACGAGGCCTTTCCCCTGAAAAAGCCGATTTCTGATAACGATTTCCCGGTAGTCGTTTCAAAATTTAATGGTCAAATTAGTTGTCGAAAAGCAGCAAATATGTTACACTAAATCCGTAAAGTGAATTCTCTGACAATCGTAAGGAGGCGCAAGGCATGAAGAAAATACTGGTGATAGAAGATGAGCCGAATATAAGGGAACTGGTGCTTTACAATTTGAAAACCAATGGCTATGACGGAATCGCCGCTGAAGACGGGATCATGGGAATCACCATGGTGCATCGGGAAAACCCAGATCTCATTTTGCTGGATCTCATGCTCCCGGAGAAAAGCGGTTATGAGATATGCAGGGAACTTCGTGCGGAAGGAGATGATACGCCGATTATCATGGTTACGGCTAAGACAGAGGAAATAGACAAGGTGATGGGGCTGGAATGCGGCGCGGATGACTATATATCAAAACCTTTCGGCATACGGGAATTAATGGCCAGGATCAAGGCGGTCCTCAGACGATATGAGGTGACTTCTGATACAGAGGGAGATAAGGACACCGTGTTGGCTGTGGCAGATTTGAATATCAATGTAGAGCGGCATGAGGTAAGCGTGGGCGGTATCCTGGTGGAACTGACCTTCAAGGAATTCGAGCTGCTGCGGTATCTGGCTGAAAACCGGGGGCGCGTCTTTACGAGGGATCAGCTTCTCAATAACGTATGGGGAATTGATTATGCCGGAGAAACCAGAACCGTCGATGTGCATATCAGGCATTTGCGGCAAAAGCTGTCGGAGGCAGGCGACAATGAACAGTTTATTGAAACCATTCGGGGAAAAGGGTACAAGATGAAATGAAAAACAGGTTTACCATCTTAATCGCAGAGGCAGTGATCATTAATCCGGCAGCCTGGGTGATCCTGTGGTCTCTGTGCAGCACGCCTTCTGTTTCAGGCGGCCGGCTCTTTGCGGCTCATGGTATATGGATCTTTATTATCGTATATCTTGTTATTATGGCGTTGATCGGCTTACAGGGATATTTTTATGTTATCAGGCCTTATTTCATTCAAATCAAAACCTTGGAGGCGGCGGCAGAAGAGAGCCAGAAGGCAGAGCAGATCAGAAAAGAATTCGTGGCGAACGTAACCCATGAATTGAAAACGCCGCTTACATCCATTTCGGGATTTATCGAAACATTGCAGGACGGGGCGGCAGAAGATCCCGAAATACGAACGAAATTTATCGATATTATCGCCATTGAAACGGCTCGGCTGAAACGGCTGATCCAGGATTTGCTGGTGCTTTCCGATATTGAAAATAAAAAAGATTCGGATTTTTCGGAATTTGATGTGCAAAGGGCAGTTGAAGACACAGTGGAGACGCTCAAGCCGATTGCGGAAAAGAAGAATATCGATATCATATTGGATATTGATGATGTCATTCGCATCAAGGGTTCTGCTGATCGATTTTGCCAGATGATGGTCAATCTCATCGAGAATGCGATCAAATATTCCAATGATGGCGGTCGTGTATGGATCAAGGCGGTTAAAGAGGCAGAATCGGGAAAAACCATCATCAGCGTCAAGGATGAGGGGATCGGGATCGCGCCGGAGCATCATGAACGGCTGTTTGAACGCTTTTACCGGGTGGATAAATCCAGGTCGAAGAAAGCTGGCGGCACAGGATTAGGGTTATCAATCGTCAAGCATATCGGGGTTTTGCTGGGCGCTACGCTTGAGGTGGAAAGCCAGATCGGCAAGGGGGCTACGTTTTTTGTGATTTTTAATACCGAAAAGAATCGAAACAGCAGTTAAAAAGAATGGGGGAGTATATTGCGTCTTGAATATTTGATTTCAGACTT
>CAJUEB010000097.1:0-4521 GCA_910585135.1 uncultured Eubacteriales bacterium | reverse complement strand
GTTAACCCTGATCGTGGCGGCAGTCGCTACGCTGCTCTTTAAAAAGATCAAGCAGCCGGTCGTGCTGGGATATATCGTAGCGGGATTTCTCATCAGCCCTAATTTCGTATATCTGCCCACAGTGGTAGAGGATGCGGATATCCATGTATGGGCTGATATTGGCGTTGTTTTTTTGATGTTCGGCCTCGGCCTTGAATTTAGCTTTAAGAAGATCGCAACGGTAGGCGGCAGTGCCTTTGTAATCGCGCTGAGCGTCATGAGCGCGATGATTCTGATCGGAACGGGTGTCGGCAGTCTTTTGGGCTGGGCAAAAATGGATTGTATTTTTCTGGGCGGGATGCTCTCCATGTCCTCCACTATGATCATCTTGAAGGCTTATGAGGAATATGGCCTAAAAAAAGAAAAATTTGCGCAGATCGTGCTCGGCACGCTTGTCATAGAGGATATCGCGGGGATATTCATGATGATTGTTTTGACGACGATTTCCGTTAGCCGGAACGTATCAGGCTTTGCCATGTTTGCAAAAATCGGTTTGATGTTGGTTTACCTGATCATCTGGCTGGTTTTGGGCATCTATTTGATCCCTAGCATTTTAAATAAAATAGCGGGACTTTTGAACGATGAAATGGTGGTCATCTTTTCCGTAGGCTTGTGCATGGGGATGGTGGTCATTGCGAATCTCATCGGTTTCTCGTCGGCCTTGGGTGCATTTATGGCCGGATCTATTTTGGCAGGCACGGTGCAGGCGGTGAGGATCGAGCATCTGATAAAACCGATCAAAGACCTGTTTGGCGCGATCTTTTTCGTTTCCGTCGGAATGCTGATCGTCCCATCGCTTCTCGCAGCATACATTAAACCGATCTTAATCATCACCGTCGTTACCATAGCAGGGCAGATGCTGTTTGCTACCGTCGGGATGCTGTTGTCCGGTCAGTCTCTCCATACGGCAGTCAGGGGTGGATTCAGCATGGTGCAGATTGGCGAATTTTCATTCATCGTGGCGGCGTTGGGCAACAACCTGGGCGTTATCAGCGATTTTCTCTATCCGATCATCGTATGCGTATCGGTGATCACCTCCTTTACGACGCCGGTTTTCATCAAGAGTTCGGAGCGGTTGTATCAGCTTATCGATGATAAGATCCCGGATGGGTTGTGGGTTTTCATCCGCAAAAATACCTCGGAGAACCGTGGCAATACGGATAAGGATAAGGATTGGTTTGAATACATCAAGAAGGTCGTGCTGCGGACGGTCATATGTTCGCTCATCATGTTCATCATCTACTGGGCGGGAATCAAGTATGCGGAACCTGTAATTGGGCAGTATATGCATTCCCGGATGACGGCCAATATCATGACCGCTATCGTCATGATTGCCGCGATGGTGCCGTTTGTCAACTTCATGCATGGAACGAATAATGCGCTGTTCACCAAGCTATGGTTGCGGCATCGCTCGAACAGGATGGCGCTTTTGACGCTGAAAGCCATCAGGATACTGATTGCGGCGTGTTTCATCGCTCTGGTGCTGCGGCAGATATTCCGCATTCCGTTCGTCCTGTTGGTGTTGATCGCCTTGATTCCGATTATCCTCATCATCCGCTCGGATTATATCAACGGGAAGACCATCAACTTGGAAATGCGGTTCATGTCGAACTTTTCGGAGCGTACGCTGGCGCGGGAAAAGAAAGAACGCGGTATCAAGGGAGAATACCATTGGCTCAATGAATCCCTTTTCGTAGCGGAGTTTCAGGTAACTGACACCATAGAGAACCGAACGATCTACGACTTCGCAAAAAGGCGGGGCTTTATGGTTACGATCATCAAGATCATCAGGGGCGATGAATACATCAATATGCCGCGGTCGGCAGAGCCGGTTCAGGAAGGAGATATCCTTCATATGCTGGGAACGGCAGATGGGATCGAATCCTGTACGATTCTTTTGGAAAAAGAAGCGTGTATCGAGTACACCGAGCGGGACGATATCATGCTCAAGGATTACATTTACGAGCAGGTCTTTTATGGCATTAAGCCGGAGCAGCAGTTGATCTGCTGCCCGATCAGCGTTGATGCTGATTCGGAATTTTTAAAGAAATCCATCAAGAATTGCAGGATTCGGGAAAAATACCGGGGCAGTATCATCGGCATCGAGCGGGGTAATCTTCCGATCGTCAATCCAAATATCGATACCCTGATCCAGCAAGGTGATCTGTTGTGGGTGCTGGGCAGCAAAAAAATGGCGGATTCCTTGATCAAGGCAGATGTGCTGCACGATTATTATCGATGATAATATGCCGGATTCAATGTCGGAATTTTATGTGCCGTGCCAGGAAAGCGTTTTAGCGCAGCGCGTTTTGTGCCGCATCGGGGAAAAGCCCGGTGCGGTGCTTTTTGTATCAAGAAGGCCGCCGGTGATCGCAATTAAGCGAATCATCCATAAAGCACCGGGAAAGCAGGGGACAGCGCATTCTGTTGGCTTGCCATTGTACAAAAAAATGTACAATATTGGTTGCGAAAAAAAACAAAAAATTCGCTGTGATTTTATTGAAAGCGAATAACAAGAGTGTTACAATAATTGCGCAAGGTCGTGAAAATGACCTATGTTTTTACAAGTACTATGTATACAATATTATAAATACTGCATAAAAAAACATATGAAATACAATTCTAAACAGCATATTTCAAATAGCGCAGTCCAAGCAATATATTTTAAATCATGTGCTTTAGATCATGTATTTCAAGTAACGTATGTAATCATGCGATTATAATTGGAGGTGACGACACATGAACAATCTTCTAAAAGGGGCGATACAAGTGCTGGCTTTGCTTCCGGGCGTCGATTGCGGCGGTCTCGGCGGCTGCGGCTACAAAACCTGTGAAGCCTGTGCCAAGGCGATTGCCGATACGGGGAACATCACCCTGTGTCCTGCGTGTGACAACGATGCGGTCGCTGCTATTGCGGAAGCGCTGGGCGTTGAACCGGTGAAAGTGGAAAAAAAGGTAGCTTTCATCAGATGCGCAGGCGATGCGGCCGGCAAAGACCGTTTGTCCGGGCTGGAAAGCTGTGAAGCTGCGAAAAAGACAGGATTTTTACATAGTGAATGCCAATGGGGCTGTATTGGTATCGGCAGCTGTGTGGAAAAGTGCGAATTTAGTGCGATGCAGGCAGAGAATGGAAAAATCACCATCGATAAAGAAAAATGCACGGGCTGCATGGCTTGCATGAATGCGTGCCCACAGAACCTCATCAGCATGATTCCGGAGGATGCGACTAATTTCATTCCGTGTTCCTCGAAGGCTTATGAGGCAATGACGCTGAGGACCTGTGGCCATGGATGTATCGGCTGCGGTGAATGCGAAGACGTCTGTCCGCAGGGCGCGGTAAAGGTAATCGATCATTGTGCGGTAATCGATTACGATAAATGCGTTGGCTGCGTGGCTTGTACGGTCAAGTGTAAAAAGAAGATTATCGTAGATGAATTGCATGACTTAACAAAGGTTAAGGAAGAAATCGCGTTTGTAAAATGCGTTGGCGGCGCGAAGGCAAATGCGAAGCTGAGGGCCTTGGGCATAGAAAACTGCAAAGACGCTGCGGATATCAGCATGAGCGCGATGGGCTTATGCGAATACGGCTGCGTCGGCTTCGGAAACTGTACGAAGGTTTGCAGGTATGATGCGATTTCCGTGGAAAGCGGCGTTGCCCGGGTTGACACGGATAAATGCGTCGGCTGTGGCGATTGCATGAGGGCATGTCCGCGCGATATGATCGTGATCGCTCCATACCGGGGCGTGAAGCGCGTTCCATGCAATTCCAGGGCGGATGAAGACGAGCGGCTCAGGGTCTGCGACGTCGGATGTATCGGATGCGGCGATTGTGCTGACAACTGCCCGAACAATGCGATCGAAATGGTAGCTGGAAACCCTGTTACAGATGGTAAAAAATGCGAAAACTGTAACGTATGCTCTTATGTATGTTCAAGGGGACTCATCGCAGAGCGTATCGTTCCGGAATATACCTATATGCAGATCGATGCATTAAGATTGGATCAGGAAAATTCGGATGAAAGGAAGTGGTAATGATGAGAAATAAGAAAACAATGGACGGCAACACGGCTGCCGCTCACGTTGCCTATGCATTTTCAGAAGTAGCGGCCATTTACCCCATCACTCCTTCATCGCCCATGGCAGAGAACATAGATGAATGGACAAGTGAAGACAGAAGAAATATATTTGGCGAACAGGTAAAAGTCGTTGAGATGCAGTCGGAAGGCGGCGCGGCCGGTGCAGTTCACGGTTCGGTGACCGCAGGTGCGCTGACCAGTACTTTCACGGCATCACAAGGGCTTCTGCTGATGATACCGAATATGTATAAGCTGGCGGCGGAGGAAACGCCTACGGTTTTCCATGTGGCAGCCAGGGCCATTTCGACTCATGCGCTTTCCATATTCGGCGACCACTCCGACGTTATGGCGTGCAGGCAAACGGGCTTTGCGATGCTTTCCTCCAGAAACCCACAGGAGGTCATGG
>CAJUEB010000096.1 GCA_910585135.1 uncultured Eubacteriales bacterium | reverse complement strand
AGAGGAGATCTTTTGCGATGATTTTTCCCGCTTTGATATGATGAAGCGGGTGTTGCGGGGACGTATGCTTCCGCTGGTTGTGATATTTTTCTGTATTATAATCCCGCAGGTGTTTATGCAAAGCCATTTTGATTATGGCGGCTGGCATGGGCTATGGTATGTTTTTTTGGTATTGTTTGGTGTTTATCTGGTGCTGTTTGCACATTTCGCTTATCAGTTTTGGCGGTACTGGAAGCGGATTTATAAATGAAATACTTAGAATAGATATTTTGTTTTAGTTGCCTCTGTTATTTGGATCATGTAAAATAGGGATAATAAGGTATCGATATGGTTCATCGCATGAAAGCAGGGGCAGGATCATGGCAAATATCGCGCATATTACAAAGTCGGGGAAATTACAGACTCTTGATGCACATTTACAAAACGTTAGCAATTATTGCGCCGTTTGTGCAGAAAAAATTGGACTGAGTGCTTGCGGGAAGCTTGCAGGTATGCTGCATGACCTGGGGAAATTTAATGATGCGTTCGCTGCGTATTTGCATTCGGTGCATGAAAATCCCGATTTGCATAAGCGCGGGCCGGATCATGCTACGGCTGGAGCAGTCTATGTACAGTCCTTAGCGGGGAATTGCGGAGATTCCATTCGGCAAATGACAGCACAGATTTTATCGGTGGTGATTGTCTGGCATCACGGAGGCTTGCGGGATATTCGAGATTTTGAGGGCGAATCGCCTTACCTGATACGACTAAAAAAATTTGAAATGCCGGAGCAGCAAGCTCTTTATGAGGAAATTGTGAATGAATTTCATGGCTATTTTTCCCGTCAAGAGCTGGAGCGGCTGTTTGATGAAGCGGTACTAGAGATTAGCGGTCTTTTAAAGAAAATAAAAGGCATGAAAACTAGCGAGGAGAATACAAATAATAGAAGTGAACGTGCTTTTTCCCTTGGCCTTGTGTGCAAATTCCTCTATTCATGCCTGATAGATGCAGACAGGTACGACGCATTCCTATTTGATGAGGGAAGACCAATGTGCCTGCCTGTGCGTGACCATGAAAAATGGACGGTTCTTTGTACGCGTTTTGAGGACAAGTTCCGGCGGTTATCCGAAGGTGGCGATAAGGCGATCAATCGTTTGCGCACCGTTTTATCGGATCACTGTTTGCAAAGCGCAGGACTAGCTCCAGGAATCTTTACGCTAAATTGCCCAACAGGTGCGGGAAAAACGTTAAGTTCGCTTCGCTATGCGCTGCATCATGCCCGCCAATATCAAAAGGATAGGATTTTTTATATTATCCCGTTGATTTCCATTATCGAACAGAATAGCAAAGTGATAAAGGATTTTTTGGAGGAGGAAAATCTGGTTTTAGAATTGCACTCCGCCGTAGAGCCGGATTTTGATGACAAAGGCGGCAACGGCGAACTGGAGAGCAGGGCAAAGGATTACGAATTGTTGACGGAGCGAATGGATGCGCCTGTGGTAATCACGACGATGGTAAGGTTTCTCAATACTTTTTTCAAGGGAAAAACCCGTAGTCCCAGGGCGATTCATAATTTCGCCAATTCGATTATTATCTTTGATGAGATACAGACAATCCCGCTCAAATGTATCGGTCTATTTAACCCCCTTATTAATTTTTTGGTGTATGTGTGTCATGCGACTGTCATTTTATCGACGGCAACGCAAATCGCACTTGACCAGCGGCATGGAACGGAAACCCCGTTGGTCGGCGTCTCTGAACATGAAATTTCAAATTGTACGAAAGCAATCCGGGAGCAGTTTATCCGGGTTGATTTCGATACGTCTCTATTATATGAAGCAGAAAGCGGCGCGGGCAGAATGAAGCAAAGGCGCAGCAATTCGATCGACGATATCACGGACGCAATCAAAATGAAAAGCCTGGAAAATAACAGTATCCTGTGTATCTTTAACACAAAGAAGTCCACAGAATCTGTGTATGATGCCATCTGCCAAATGCAGGAGGAGGGCAGGCTGGATAGCGATATCGACTTGTATTTTTTGACGACTGCGCTTTGCCCTGCGCATCGATTTGCAATCATTGATCAAATTAAACGTGACCTGGCAGCGGGAAAGCGAATGATCGTTGTCAGCACGCAGTTAATCGAAGCAGGCGTTGACGTTAGCTTTGATATTGTTTTTAGGGCGCTGGCGGGACTTGACAGCATCATTCAGTCTGCGGGCAGATGTAACCGGGAGGGGGATCATAAACACCGGGGAAGGATTGTTTTGCTTGACCCGGACTTTGAAGATTTGAGCCGCTTGGAGGCCATCTCAAAAGGAAAACGTTCCACCTTAATGTTGATGCAGGCGTTTGAACGCGATCCGTCTCGGTTTGACGGCAGGTATGATTCCCAGGCTGCGATAGAGGCGTACTTTCGCAGTTATCTGGAATGCGAGAGTGAATATTTCAAATACCCGTTTCAGCCGACAGGGCAAACCAGCAAGGTGTATATGTATGACCTTCTTGCAGGAAGCGATAGGCCAAAGAGTATCAAAACCATATTGACGCAGATGTTTGAAACGGCTGGAATGCATTTTACCCCGATCGATACAGGTGGAATTCCGGTAGCGGTTCCTTATGCAGAAGGAAAGACATTGATTGCTGATGCGCTTTCATTGGCGGGGCTGGAGAAGAAAAGAGAACTGCTGCGGAAGCTACAGCAATATATGGTCAATATCATGGGATTTCGCGAACGTGAAATAGACGAATATGCGGTTTTTTATGAAGCACTGGGCATTTACATTTTAAAAGAAGGGCATTACGATGATATAAAGGGTTTTATCAGGGAACAACATTTCGATACATTGATGATTTAAGAAGGAGGTGATCAGCATGAAACCGAACATTGTAGAATTTAAGGTCAGTGGAAGGTATGCACTGTTTAGTGATCCTATTAACAGGATTGGCGGGGAAAAAATAAGCTACCAAGTGCCTACTTATGAAGCATTAAAGGGGATTGCGTCAAGCATATATTGGAAGCCGACGATAACCTGGATCATTGATAAAGTACGGGTAATGAAGCCGATTCGCTCGGAATCACAGAGTATGAGGCCGATCAATTTTACTGGCGGCAATACATTATCTGCTTATACATACCTGCGGGATGTGGAATATCAGGTGCGCGCGCATTTTGAATGGAATATGAACAGGCCGGAGCTTGCAGGCGACCGCAATGAGAATAAACATCATAATATTGCCAAGCGGTGCGTGAAAAAAGGTGGCAGGCGGGATATCTTTCTGGGGACGAGGGAATGCCAGGGCTATATCGAACCATGCGTTTACGGGGATGGGCAAGGTGCTTACGATGATTATGGGGATTTTCCGCTGGGCGTGATGTTTCATGGATTTACATATCCTGATGAAAATGCTGAGAAGAAGCTGTGTACGAGGTTTTGGAATGCGGTGATGAAAAATGGAGAGATCGATTTTATCAGACCCGAGGAATGTAAGAACGTAAAGGAAATTGCCGCATATGAGCCGAAGGTTTTTTCGAAAGAAAACAACAATATATCGTTTGCAGGCGATATGGACTGGGTTTTCGAGTTTGGAGGTGACAACGATGAGCTGGATTCGTGACCTCTATGAGACATATGAATTGAATTTTGACATGGATCGGCTGGATTTCACGACGGATGCAATGCCTTTGCCAGTATCGCATACGACGGCAAATGCGCAGATCGAGATCACGCTGGACGAGACAGGTGGCTTTGTATACGCGGAAGCGATCGGTGATAAGGAAAAGGCACGGACGGTCATTCCAGTATCGGAGGATTCGGCGGCGCGGACTAGCGGCGTATGCGCACATCCGTTGATGGATAAGCTGGAATACATTGCCGCTGATTTTGAACGGTATACAGGAAAATCCAATGACGAGAAGCATCGGCTTTATGTGGAGACGCTTTCGAACTGGTGTGATTCAGGGTATTCCTGTGAGGAGATTCAGGCGGTTCGTTCCTATGTCGCAAAGGGCTGTGTCCTTCATGATTTAATTTCCTGCGGCGTGCTGAAGGTAGCGGAGGAGGGCGGAAAACTGGCTAATGATAAAATTGCAGGCATTGACCAGCGGGAAAGTTTTGTCAGGTTTTCGGTGTCAGGCGGAAACCCCGATGCACTTTACCGCAACAAGCGGATCATGGAGCTGTATATCAGGTACTGCCAGAGCCTGGATGGAGAAAGGGATATTTGCTATGTTACGGGCGATTATACCGTGTGCGCGCAGAAACATGGCAGCAAAATTAGACATGGCGGAGACAAAGCAAAGCTGATCTCGGCGAATGACGGCAGTGGATTTACTTATCGCGGTCGTTTTACAGAACCCTTTCAAGCAGCATCCGTTGGGTATGACGTTTCCCAGAAAGCGCACAGTGCGTTGAGATGGCTGATTGATAAGAACGGTTTTTCCGCAGGAGAGACGACGATCGTTGCCTGGGAGATATCGGGGAAGGAAATCCCGGATATCATGGGGGAAGATTTTATCGATCCGCTCGATGATGATATGGATGCAGGTTGTAATGAAATTACGATCAACACACAGTATGCGGAAAGGCTTCGGAAGTCTATCGGTGGATACCGGCGGGATTTGGGCGATAACAGCAATATCGTTGTCATGGGGCTTGAGTCGGCAACGCCCGGCAGGCTGGCGATCCGCTTTTATCATAAGATGCGCGGTTCGGATTTTTTGGATCGGATTGAGAAATGGCATGAAATCTGCTGCTGGCGGCAGATACGGAAAGGGAAATACGTGGCAACACCACCGCTGCGGCAGATTGCAAAGACGGCATTCGGAGCGAGAAATAAAAAGCTTTTAGGGAATACCGTGGAACGGCTGTTGCCATGCGTCATAGCCGGTGGAGCAATTCCGCACGATATTGTCAGAGCCGTTATAAATGCTGCATCCAATCCCAATTCTTTTGAAAATGACCAAAAAAGCGGAAAAAATTGGGAGTGGGAGC
Source organism: uncultured Eubacteriales bacterium (assembly GCA_910585135.1). GTDB lineage: Bacteria > Bacillota > Clostridia > Peptostreptococcales > Anaerovoracaceae > Lentihominibacter. The sequence goes on along the minus strand of CAJUEB010000096.1, from coordinate 4,075 downwards.
GTGCAGTCAATGTTGCCTGTGCATTAATCCGCAAGATGCACTACGACCGTTCGGGAAATCGAAAGGAAGAGAATAGAAAGGAGTGGAGCATGGCGTTAGATAGAGAGGAAAGAGACAGAAGTTACTTGTTTGGGCGGCTTCTTGGTGCGGCGAAAAAAATCGAGGAAATGGCGTTGTTTTTTGCAGGCGAGCCTTCCAGGGTGACGAATGCAGAAAAGTATTACCAGCAGTTTAGCCAGAGACCTTTGCAAACCTGGCGCGTGATTGACCGGAATTTGCAGCCGTACCTGAATCGGCTGAAGAACCGCGGCGCATTGAAATATGAACGGGCGCTTAGGGAAATTTATGATTTAATTACAGCAGAGCAGTTTCAGGATAATAGACCGTTATCGGAGCTGTATTTGCTAGGGTATAACTGTCAGTATAATAGCTATGGTGAAACAAAGGAGGAACAGCAGGATGTTGAGCAATAAGATAGATTTTGCAGTCGTATTTTCGGTGAAAAATGCCAATCCAAATGGCGATCCATTAAATGGAAATCGGCCGCGCTTGAATTACGATGGGTATGGAGAGGTGTCGGACGTATGTTTGAAGCGGAAAATCAGGAACAGACTTCAGGATGTGGGCTATTCAATATTCGTGCAGTCCGATGATCGGTGTGATGATGGATATAAAAGTTTAAGCGAGAGGGCTTCCGGCGCAGCAGAATTAAAAGCAGCCGGAAAGGATCGGGATGCTTACGCGAAGGCCGCTTGTGAGAAGTGGATCGATGTGCGTTCCTTTGGGCAGGTGTTCGCTTTCAAAGGTGGAAAGGAGAAGGGCGTTTCGGTAGGCGTCAGAGGTCCGGTATCGATTCATTCGGCGATCAGCGTATGCCCTGTCAATATAGAGTCCATGCAGATCACGAAGAGTGTCAACAGCGAAACGAAGGAAGGCAAATCATCGGATACGATGGGCATGAAGCATACGATCGAGCATGGTATGTATGTGACTTATGGGAGCATCAATGCGCAGCTTGCGGATAAAACGGGCTTTTCTGATAAAGATGCCGACGTAATTAAGGAAGCACTCGTTTCCCTATTTGAAAATGATAGCTCCTCTGCAAGGCCTGACGGCAGCATGGAAATCTGCAAGGTGATTTGGTGGCCGCACAATTGTAGGAGCGGGCAGTATTCTTCCGCAAAGGTTCACAGATGTTTGACGGTAGAACCGAAAGTGGATTTGCCGAAATCTGCAGCGGATTACGAGATCAAAGTTGATTCGCTTGCGGGTCTTGATGTAGAAATTATTGAAGGAAGATAGCATGGAATATCGCGAGGAAGACTTCCTGATGCTTTCTGGGATACAGCATTTTGCGTTTTGCAGGAGGCAGTGGGCTTTGATTCACATAGAGCAGCAGTGGGCGGATAACCTGCGCACGGTAGAGGGGAATATCCTGCATGAAAACGCACATAATGGGTTGTTTCGGGAAAAGCGTGGCGATACGGTTATTTCCCGCGGGATGTCCGTGTTTTCGCGCAACCTCGGGATAAGCGGCGTATGTGATGTAGTAGAATTTCATAAAAGCGGCGCGGGGATAGAGCTATATGGGCTTACTGGCAAATATGAGGTCGTCCCGATCGAATATAAAAAAGGAAAACCGAAGGAGAACGACGCTGATGTATTACAGCTAGCGGCACAGGCCATGTGTTTGGAAGAAATGCTGGTTTGTGATATCCGTACGGGATATTTGTACTACGGGGAACAGAAAAGACGGCTGATGGTAGATATTTCTGATATGCTTCGCGATGAGGTAAAGGCATATTGTATGCAGATGCACCAGTTGTATGAACGCCGTCATACGCCGAAAGTAAAAATAAGCAAAGCCTGCAATGCATGTTCCGTCAAAAATCTCTGTTTGCCGAAGCTATGCAAGGATAGATCTGCGCAGGAGTATATCGATGATATGATAGAAAGAGGGCAGTGATGAAGAAATTACTAAATACATTGTATATCACCTCTCCCGGAAAGTACCTGTCGCTTGACGGAGAAAATATCGTTGTCCTTGCAGATGGGGAGGAAGCCGCAAGAGTGCCAATGCATAATATCGAAGGGATCGTTACCTTTGGATATACAGGTGCAAGTCCAGCGCTGATGGGATATTGTGCGAAAAATAATATTTCCTTGAGCTTTTTAACTCAGAGTGGAAAATTTCTGGCGGAGGTTACAGGAGAAGTAAAAGGGAATGTTACGTTGCGGAAAACGCAGTACCGGGTATCGGAAGATGAAGCTGCAAGTGCAGAAATTGCACGGAACATGATTATTGGCAAGGTTTATAACAGCAGGTGGGTGCTGGAACGGGCAACGCGCGATCATCCCGGACGAGTCGATGCCGGGCGGTTAAAGAAAAGCTCAGCATTTTTGCAGGATGCATTATATGAACTAAAGTCGGCTGGCACGCTTGAACGCATCAGAGGTTTTGAAGGAAATGCAGCCAGCCAGTATTTTGATGCTTTCGATGATCTGATCCTTCGTAATAAGGAATGCTTTTTCTTCCGGGAACGAAACAGGAGGCCGCCGCTCGATAATGTGAATGCATTGCTTTCATTCATGTATACGCTCCTTGCGAATATGGTTTCGGCGGCTTTATCTTCTGTCGGGCTGGATCCCTATGTGGGGTTTTTGCATCGTGATAGGCCTGGCAGGGCATCGCTTGCCCTTGATCTGATGGAGGAGCTTCGTCCGGTTATGGCGGATCGTTTTGTGTTGACTATGATCAATAAACAGGTTGTTTCGCCGGGGGATTTTATTCAAAAGGAGAACGGTGCGGTTCTTCTTACAGATGATGCGAGAAGAAATATAATCAATGCATGGCAGAACAAGAAGCAGGAGAAAATCAAGCATCCGTTTCTCGATGAAAAGATGGAATGGGGACTTATTCCGTATGCACAGGCAATGTTGTTGGCTAGGTTTTTGCGCGGTGATATGGATGCATATCCGCCATTTTTGTGGAAGTAGGTGGCGCATTTGTTGGTGTTGATAACTTATGATGTGAATACGCAGACTGCCGAAGGGCGGACAAGGCTGCGCAAGGTGGCCAAGCAGTGCGTCAATTACGGGCAGCGTGTCCAGAACTCAGTATTTGAGTGTGTTATGGATGCGGCGAAAGCAAGGGAAGTAAAAGAAAAACTGGGGAGGATTATCGATAAGGAAACCGATAGCTTGCGATTTTATTATTTAGGGGATAATTACAAGAATAAGGTTGAACATATTGGTGCAAAAGGAGGATATGATGTAGAAGCGCCTTTGATTGTTTGAGCTTGGGTAATCGGTCAGGAGAGGAAGTGTTTTGGAGCTGTTGAGAGGCGATTCAATAAAGAGATGAGTCAATCGCTTGTAACAATAGATAGTTTTTCCTTAAAATATTCTTATGAAAAAATAAACGATGTTGAATGATTCTATCATAATATAATATGATAAAAAATCGTTTGAAAAAGAGTTTGTCAACAGATTCCTTGTTGTTTGTAAATTATGGTTTTGTGAGGCACGGTGGAAAATTTAGGAAAATTTTTGTTTAGAAATTGCAGTTTTATGAAATGCAGATGGGAGCGAGAGTGTTTCTTTGATTTTGTGCGAATCGGAAGCGTACATGGATTTCCAAGGTACTCGCACCTAAAATTGCTTGTGTTTGCACATATTTGAATCTGTTGACAAACTGCCCTTTAAAGGGGCAAGTTATTTGCTTGTAACAATATATAGTTTTACTGTAAAATATTAAATCAATATATGGTAGATAATCTTTTGAAAAAAGAGTTTGTCAACAGCTCCATATGTATGTGTATGGATCACAAGTGAAATGATTGTTTGAAATGCGATATCAAGATGTCGGATGATGGGGTCATCTTGACACAATATATCGCTGTCACGCCCCGTAAGGGGCGTGTGGATTGAAATGTTGTCCGTTAATGTTTGGACAAACATCTGCAACGGTCACGCCCCGTAAGGGGCGTGTGGATTGAAATCAATTGAAGATGTAAACAAATACGGAGCGGCGAGTCACGCCCCGTAAGGGGCGTGTGGATTGAAATAAAAGATT
>CAJUEB010000095.1 GCA_910585135.1 uncultured Eubacteriales bacterium | reverse complement strand
CCAGCTTAGGCTTGAGCAAATTTCCCGCATCCATTGCACCTTCTGTCTTGCCTGCGCCAACGATATTGTGGATTTCATCGATAAAGAGGATGATGCGGCCTTCAGATTTTTCGATCTCGCCCAGAACCGCCTTCAATCGTTCCTCAAACTCGCCCCTGAACTTTGCGCCTGCAATCAATGCACCCATGTCCAGCGCAAATATGGTTTTATCCTTGAGGCCTTCCGGCACATCGCCGTTAAGAATACGCTGCGCCAAGCCCTCTACTACGGCTGTCTTTCCTACGCCCGGCTCACCGATGAGAACCGGGTTGTTTTTTGTCCTCCGGGAAAGGATCTGTATGGTGTGCCTGATTTCGCTGTCCCTGCCGATGACTGGGTCGAGCTTTCCTTCCCTTGCCATTTCGACTAGATCCCGGCCGTATTTGTTCAGCGCATCGTAATTTTCTTCCGGGTTCTGGCTCGTCACCCGCTGATTTCCCCGCACCTTGTTTAAAGCATCGAGGAATTTATCCTTCGTGATATTATAGCGTTTGAAAATAGCCGCCGACGGCGTGTTCCGCTCATCCAAAAGCGCCAGGTAAAGATGCTCCACGCTGACGTATTCATCTTTGAGCTTTTCTGCTGTTTTTTCCGCATTCAAGAAAATCTGTTGCAGTCTTCTGGTCGAATACATGCTTTCCGCGCTGCCGGAAACCTTAGGCAATTTATCGATCTCCGCCTGAATTGCGCCGATCAGCTCCCCAGTGTTTACTTCCATGAATTGCAAAAGTTTTGGAATCAGTCCATCCTTCTGCATCAGAAGCGCTAAATGTAAATGCTCCCCGTCGATTTGCTGATGCCCCTCTTCGATGGCAATGTTCTGGCAATCGATGATCGCCCCCTGTGCGTTTTGTGTATATTTTTCTATGTTCATAATCTCACCTCCGAATTGTTATCATTGAGTTTATATTGATTGAGTAATTGTTGGCTGAATGATTATTGGCTGAATTTTCCGTTGTGCTGATCCGGCGAATCGAATCTGGCGGACTTTGTGCCGAACCTCCTGCCAAACCATGTTTGACAAGCATTCCGCCAAATGATTAGGAAATATTCTCTCTGTTGCTTTTATTTTCCCTCGATAAAACCATTTTAAACCCCTTTCTCATGGAAGTCAATAACTTTTTAGCACTCACTTGATTAGAGTGCTAACAATTTGTGCGTATAACCCTTTCCTTTAAAGTTTCCAATTTTCCTTCATCCAAAATCTAACTTGCCCTTTGATCTGCACGCCCCTTATTTGTAAAATGGATGCGCCAATGTAATGTTTTTGAAAAATACGGAAGTTAATGCACACTAACTTCTTGCATAAAACGGTTCTTTTGCATAATTTCTCATATCATTGCATGGATATTCGGGCTTTTCACGCATAACTCCTTGTCAGATTCCAGTTTTTTAGAAACTACCCCTATCAATGTTTCAACTCGGTTCATTTTTATGTATTTTTAGGCGATATAGGTAAAATTTGCAAAATTTTCGGGTGAGTTGGTGTGCACTAACCTCGAAAAATCAAAAAAACATTACATTTTTTTGATTTTTCCAAGGCATTACGGATGCATAAGGAATGTATAAAATAGATGTATCTATAAATCGATGGCCAATGCAGTGAGATTCTCATATACGGGAAAACCCAGAAAAACGAATTTATTTTTCTGGGTTTTCTATAAGCATTTTTCTTTGTTAGTTTTCAAAGCCTTCTTGTATTCCAGTAATGCGGCGGCCGCTCCGTCCCTCAGGTTCTCATCAAAAAAGGAGCAAGCAGCCTCTTTTCAGCGTTGCGCCCGCCCTTTCAGATTCCCTATGACAAAATCGAACATTCCACCGTGCTTCCCCGCACTGCGCCGGTTTCCCCACCGCTCAAATTTTCATTCGTCAAATCCTTCATCAAAAAAGGGGCAAATAATTCCCTTATATTTCAGCGCTACGCTCATCCCCAACACACGCTTTCCGACCTCGCTGCCCGAAACAGCCCCTTGTATTCCGGCGTTACGCCCGTCCCTCAAATCTTTCATCAAGCAAATTTTCCATCAAAAGAAGGGGGTTATTCACCCCCTTTTTGATCCTGGCGCTACGCCCGTCCCTCTGATCTTCCACAACTTCATCAAACGAAACAAACGCTTTCCTTTTATTTTCACTCCAGGTATATTTTCTATCTAATATTCTGTCAAATGATAACCCAATTACCCACACGCAGGCTAGCGCACCATCCAATCGCCTACGAATGGATGAACGCCAGCCTGCCCTTTTCATACAGAATTCATTTTTCACCACAAGGCTAACGTTCCAGCCAATCTGTAACATCCAGCCGCAGAGCTTTTGGCGGCACTTGCCGCCAAAAGCCTAATATTCCAGTCCTTCTGGCTTCATTGCCTTATTGTCGAATTTCTTAGCCAGCAAAGCGAGCACGATTGTCAATACCGCATATACGATCGCCACGATCATAATTCCGTTGTTGATAATCTCCCATGAATTTGCAGCACCATATGTTTCCGCATAATATTCCGCACCCCATGATCCTTCATACCAAGGCATAAACGGAATTGCGATAAAGCTGCAAATCGACAGCACACCAAACAGCTTTGCAAATCTTCCCAAATCCCCGTAAGCCAGCTTCGTCTTCGGATTCATCGGATGCAAATCCGGATAAAGCTTCGTCAGACCGCCATACCGCAGCTTAAAGAATACGTACAGGAGCGGAAGGATTGCAATACCGATCATTCCACCAAGGAAATAGTCTGCGCCGTTTACCAGGATCGCAATCAGGCAGATCGCCCAGCCCGGTGATACGAATAGAACACAAGCCCATGTGCTTTTAAATGGAATTTTGAAAGGACGTTCCATTTCAGGATGCTTGATTCGAAGCACGATCAACGCGATCCAAATCAGCGAATAGTCAACCATCAAGAACATTACTTCAATCGTAATGATCGTTGAAAAGTCCAGCGTACACCCAAGCAGCGATACGATTGCGATTGAAATGATTGCGATCAAAGGCATATCGCTCTTCTGGGACAGCTTCGTGAACGATTTTGGACCGAGATTATCCATGCTGATCGCATATACGTTTCTTGAAAGCGACGCTACCAGGGTATTAAAGCTGGAGCAATTCGCTACGATGGCAACGACTGCAAATGCACCGCCAAGCCCTACCAGTGCAGCTACATTGCTGTAGTTGATCGTATCGCTCCACATTTCCCAATTACCAACCGATGCGAGTCCTGCTACGGATGGAAGGATATATACCAGCGCGATGATTGGCAGAGCAATCAGCAGGGATTTCCATACGACGGATTTATCCTCACAGTCGCCTGCAAGCGTTGATACTGATGTAAAGCCCGAATACATCCACATTCCTAAAGACAGGCATCCGCCAAGGCTGAACAGGAAGCTCTCGTCTGGAACGGTAAATGGTGATAACGGCTGTGGATTTGTGATATGTGTGAAGCCGATCAAGGTAACCGCTGCAAATGCGATCAGGACAAAAATCGATATAACGGTCGCAATCCAGCCAACTTCTTTGATCCCCCGCAGATTAATCAGCGTAAAGATAATGATGATTGCAGCTTTTACGATATACGCCGTCGTGCCGCTCAGCGGAAATATCGATACGATGTATGTAGTTGCCAGAAGGACATAGCCCGGCATTTCCAAATACTGCGCGATAACCCTGCCAGTACCTGCCGCAAAGCCCCAGAACTCCCCAAGCGCTACCTGGTTCCACTTGTAAAATCCGCCCGTGTACGGAATCGCCGAACCAAGCTCCGCCGCAGTCATTGCCTGTGGCAGCGCCCATAAAAACGGCAATAAAGCCAACACGAGGATGGTAAGTCCCGGACCTGACGAACAGATCATTTCTTCTACGCCGAAAGCACCGCCGCAGCAGAAACTGAAAATCAAGAATAACATCGTAGGAATTCCTATTTTTTTCGCGACGATCTTACTGTTATCACCACGCAGGATGCCCGCTTTATTGTTTGTGTCACTCATTCTCTTTCACCTCCAAAATGAATCATAGACTACTTTTTTACTACAATAACGACTCATCATAATGTAAAACATACAATAACCGAAAAATCCGACAATTCAATTATATGAAAAAGCGATTTGCAAAACCCTTTTCACGGGTTATATTTTTTAACATCTTTGCTGAAATTTTTCGCCTATATTTTTTTCATGGCTTTTTTGACGCAACTAAATACTTTTTTTTCTTAATTTTCTGTATATAATGCTGATAACGTCTTGTTCAAGACAAAGCAGCAATACCAAAACCGACAATTTTTATCCACATGCCCCGGACAATGCAGGATTATTTGCCGCTATCTAAGCCGGTCGTTTGCAATTCGAATTTGAAGCGGCTATCTGTGTTTGAGCGTTTGGCGATTCACAAATCCCATTTGCTGGCAGCAGGCTTTATTGCATTTTCCAATGCATTTCCCGGAGGTTCACAGCATATTCGGGACAAATCCCCATATCGTCTCCGACGATATTTTCTACAGGATCAATAAGGAGGGACTTATACTATGATAATCGGAATTCCAAAGGAAACAAAGGATCAGGAATCAAGAGTAGGGCTGACGCCTAAATATGTACAAAAGTTGGTTGAACAAGGGCATCAGGTCGTGATTCAAAAAAGCCTTGCCAAGCTGGCCGGCATCCCCGACGAAGACTATGTAAAAGCCGGTGCTTCTGTCGTGGAAACCATGAACAATGTATATGAAGAAGCACAAATGATTGTCAAGTTCAAGGATTACATGGTTGGCGAATATGATGTGCCGATCAGGAAGGATCATATTATCTGGTGCTGCTTCCATCTGGGTGAAAATGAACCAGACCATATCATCACCAAAAAAATGATCGAGGCCAAAGCCACTGGTCTCGCCTATGAAATGCTGCAAAACCCTGACGGGTCAAGACCGCTCATGAAACCGATGAGTGAAATCGCCGGCAGGCTGACGACCGTCATCGCTGCGAATCTCTGCCTGCTTCCAAACGGCGGAGCGGGTGTATCTCCAGTTACCATTACGGGCAGCAGAAGGCCGAAGTATGTCATCATCGGCGGCGGACACGCAGGCTATGCGGCAGCGCAAATCGCCGAAGCATTTGATGCACAGGTCACAGTATTTGAAGCATTCCAAGATAGGATGCTGTACCTGCGGGACAACTTGAAAAAATCTGAAATTCTTTCATACAATGTCGAGCTAATTAATGAAAGGGCATTGGACTGTGATGTTCTCATCAATGCCATCTACCCATATCCAGGCATGCCTGTGCCGGTCGTGCCAAGAGAAACCGTCCGAAAGATGCGAAATGGCGCAGTGATCATGGACTTAGCGGGAACGAATATCATCGAAACCATGCACTACACCACGATCAGCGAACCGACCTACATTGACGAAGGCGTTGTACATTACGGCGTAGATAATATGCCTTCCATGGTTCCTGAAACATCCATGGAAGCTTATATGCAGATCACATATCCGTTCATTGAAGCCGTTGCAAACAAAGGCCTCAAAAAAGCCTGCGAAGAAAGCACGGTTCTGTCAGCGGCCATGAACTTCTACGACGGCCAAGTGGTAAACAAGGATGTCGGCCTGACGCACGACCTGCCATGGGTAGATTTTGATCCTGCCATGATTAAAGGATAGCAGGAGGTGACCAAATGGCTAAAGTTGCTGTAATGGGCAGCGGCAATGGTTCGCAGGCCATGGCTGCCGATTTGACCCTCAAAGGACATGAAGTAAGCATATACGAGACTGCGGAATTTGCAAGCGGCACCAATGCGAAATACGTATTTGATCACAAACAAATCCGATTAGAAGGCAGGGCGGGTGACGGGATTGCACAGGTCGCCTGCGTAACGACTGACATTGCCGAAGCGGTAAAGGGCGCAGAAGTGATTTTCCTGCCGCTTCCTGCATTTTCCCACGACTATTATGCCGCACTTTTAGCGGATGTAGTGGAGAATGGCCAGATCATCGTCCTCACGCCGGGAAACCTGGGTTCGCTCATCTTCAAGAAAGCATTTGCCGATAAAGGCGTGACAGCCGATGTTATTTTCTGTGAAACAGCGACGCTGAATTACGACGCCAGGATTTTAGAGCCGGGCTATGTCTATGTTTATGACAGAAATTATGAGATTAAATGCGGCGTACTCCCCGCAGGTAAATCGCAGGAAGTGTATAAAACGCTCGAAAAATACTACGGTGAATTCATTCCGTGCGAGGACGTTCTCGCTTGCGGGCTGCACAGCCTGAATCCTTGCCTGCACATTCCCGGATGCATCATGAATGCTGGGCGCATCGAACGTTCCAAGGGAAACTTCTATCTTTATGAAGAAGGCATTACGCCTACCGTTGCCGATGTGATGGAGGTTTTAGACGCGGAAAGGGGCGCTCTTGTAAAGGTGCTGGGCTACGATCTGATGACAGTGGCCATGGAGCTTGCGGAAGGACGTGAACCGCGAACCATCTGGGAGGAAGTAAACGGATGTAAAACGCTTGAATTTATCAAAGGACCGACGAGCCTCAGAAACAGATACTTCACGGAAGACATTCCTTACGGTCTGGTCGCTTGGTCTGATTTAGGCAAAATGCTCAATGTGCCGACGCCGCTCATCGATGCCTTCATCGAAATCGGCTCTATCATCATCGATCAAAAGCCACGGGAAACAGGAAGGACATTAGCAAAAATGGGAATTGAGGGCATGAGCCTCGATGAACTGAAAAAATACTTGGGGCACTGAACAAGATAGTGGATGAAGAAAACAAAGCCGATCGATTAAAATGAACCGCCGGGTTGAACTGCTAAACGGAATACTAGCCCCTGGCAATTCGAGCCGATGGGCTAATGAACAAGATCATGGATGGGGAAGGCGAAGTGAGAGGAAGCGGAATAAACCTGCCGATGAATAAATCGAATCGAACCATCACGATACATAAAGCAGCCTGTCTCAAATTAACATTCTAATAAAGAGCTCTGAACCAAATGGGCAAGATGAGTTAGAATGTTAATTTGAGGGGGCAGCGAGCCGGGCAGTGGAGGAGAAGCGATCCAAGCGGCGAAAAGGGGAAGCATCCAAGCAGTGGATGAGCAAGCGATGAACGTGATCAGATGGAACAGATTATACGTGAACACCGGGTGAAACGATCCAGAAAACCGTTTCATGTCACTCTCACCTTCCATACATCCTGTTTTTCATGCCCCCTGACTTTCATGCATTCTGTCTCTCATGCGCCTGCCTTTCTCTAAAAAATGCAAAAATCGCTATTTCAAGAGAATCCGATAGCCAATCTAACAAAAAAAGAAGCGCAAATCGCATTGCGCCAGAAAAAATTCTCTACAATTGTTCCAAAAAAGGGATTGATAGAGAAAATCACCCCTGATTTTCTCTCATCTGAAAGGAAATAACATAAATCAAGAGAATCAAACGAATCAAGTCCGCTTTTGCATCAAAAAAAGGGGCAAAACCCTCTGATTTTCTCTCAAAAAATGATTTTTCCAAAAATCCAGAGAATCGGCAGAAACAAATCGACATGAGCAAGCCTATTCATCTAGCAGAAACGATTTCACTAGCCGGCCAATCTATTGCCAACACCACCGATTTCACCAGCTTGCCAAACCTGCTTCCAACACCACCAATTTCACCCAGCCACCCCGCCAGATCTACGCCAAGCCTGCCCACGGTTTACAGCAAAACTTCCAAATCCTGATATTTTGGATTTTTATCGCTGGCTTTGACGCCTTCTGCGATTGCCTCTTGCAGCATATGATGCCGCTCCCTCGTAAGCGGAAATTTCCACACGCAGATAAGACCGATCAAGTAAAAGACTGCCGGAAGAAAGGTGTTCAGCGACAGAATGCTGAATTCTGCCGATGCGCTTTGCACCGCCGCCGTTCCGTCATAGCCGCCGACATTTAAAACCACCCCTGCAAGGAACATGGCAAAAGCGCTGGCAAACGCTTCAGCCAGTGATTGAAGCGACATGATCGAACCTTCCCGCTTCGTTCCGTTGATATACGTATCCACCTCGCTGATATCATACATCATCGCAGGGAATAGCTGCCAATAACAGCAATTGCCCATGCTGATAAAGAGAATATACACCATCAGGTCAACAAAATTTTGCATACCCTTCAGCCCGTATACCACCCCAGCAGCAATCGTAACGAAACAGCCGAGGATAAACGTTCCCCGCTTGTCCAGCCTGTCACTGATCACCTTAATCACAGGCGCGGAAGCCATCCATATGATGGAGGCAATGAAATATACTAATGTCGCGGTTGCCTCCGAATATCCCATATTATATGTAAATAAATACATTTTGCCCGTCGTCATCATCGTATAAGCGATGAGGGATAGAATGCTCCCTAAAAGCAGGTAACGAATCGTCTTTAATCTAAGCAGGCTGAAATATTCACGGAAGATATTGACAACTGATATCTTTTTCTTTTCTAAATTTTTCCTGACAGGCTCTGCGCCCTCTGTCAGTTTCCAGGCAATGAAAATAGTAAAGAAAGCAGCAACTCCGACGATGATCCCCACACATGTCCATGCAGCCTGCCTGCCAATTCCCCTGGCAACGATCAGTGCAATGATCGAAGTTGGCAATACTGTGCTGAGCAGAGAACCCGCTGAATTAAAAAAAGAAGTCAGCGTCCTGATCCATGTCCGGTCATCGTAATCGGTGGCGATTTCTGCCCCCAGCGCCGCATACGGTACAAAAAACGTCGCGAAGGAAACCCAGAACACAATGACCAAAGCCCCGTAATACAAGCATTTTATGACTGCTCCACCCGGTATGGTAATAAAGATAAGCGCAATGGAAATCAGCGACATCACCGCACCTCGTATGATATACGGCCGCCGCCTGCCACCGGGGGAAACACTGTTATCGGAAATAAATCCCATGATCGGACTCCATATGCCGTCCGCAATTGAACCCAGCGAAGAAATAAAACCCGCCGCAACCGTTGGAACATGAGCGACAGAGGTCAGAAAAAACAGTAAAAACGATCCGAT
>CAJUEB010000094.1 GCA_910585135.1 uncultured Eubacteriales bacterium | reverse complement strand
AGGGGCAAACCTCAAACCCGAAAAGAAAACAGAAGTCGTTGATGCAAAGGGCAAGCTGATTCTTCCTGGGGCAATTGACGGACATACGCACCTTGCTATGCCTTTTGGCGGTACGATCGCTACAGACGATTACCACACCGGCACAAGGGCAGCTGCATGCGGCGGCACGACCACAGTATTCGACTTCGTACTGCAAGGCGTTGGCGAAACGATGGATGCTGCGCTGGATCGAAGAGACGCGATCTGCCAGGAAGATGGTCCTGCGATCGATTACTCATACCACATCGGTGTCGGTGATGTTACAACACCTGAAATGCTGGCGTCGATGGATGAATGCGTGAAAAGAGGCGTTACCTCCTTCAAAGTATTCATGGTATACGATTTCGGCGTAGATGACGGCCAGTTCTTCGAAACACTGCAACATGCTGCTAAGATTGGCGCTCTGGTAGGCGTACACGCAGAAAACAGGGATGTAAATAATGCGCTCATCAAGCAGTATCTCGCAGAAGGCAAAACAGAAGCATGGTGGCATTATATGGCAAAGAATGAAGCCGTTGCCGGAGAAGCTGATGTAAGAGCGATCAATCTGGCAAAGATGGCTGGCGCTTCCCTGTACATCGTCCATCTCGACAACAAGCAAGGTGTTGACGCCGTTACGCAGGCAAGGGCGGAAGGATACCCGATCTTTGCAGAAACTTGCCCACAGTATCTCGCATTCACAAAAGATGTTTATAAGGACGGAATCCCTGCACTGGGACTTCGGGCGCGCGACTTCGTATGCTCCCCTCCAATGAAGGGCAAGGAATCCATGGATGCGCTGTGGAACGGAATCAAGACAGGCGCGGTATCAACACTTGCAACAGACCACTGTCCGTTCTTGCAGTCGGAAAAAGACTGGGGAATCACCAAGAAGGATGGAACGCCTGGAGACTTTACGACGATCCCGAATGGATGTGCCGGAATCGAAAATATGTATCCTTACATCTTGTCGGAAGCAAACAAAGGCAGGATCTCCTTCGAAAAGGCAGTGGAAATCTCCGCTACAAACCCTGCTAAACTGTTTGGTATCGATTATTGCAAGGGCGCAATCGAAATCGGTCTTGACGCTGACATCGTGATTTACGATCCGAAGAAGGATTTCGTCGTTAAGAATGCGGAAAACCAGCACGGTGCGCTTGACCACACGATTTGGGAAACGGCTAAATTCAAGGGCTATCCTGTTGCAACCTACTCAAGGGGCAAGCTGGTATTCGACGGCAAGGACTATGTCGGCCAGAAAGGCGACGGTCAGTTCGTAAAATGCAAGAAAGTTCACCATAAAACGCCTGACCTGTAAAGCGGCAAGCAAGTCATAGCTATATGCTTTTGGGCATATGCAAAATGTAAGTGGATTTTTCTAATCGGGACGCAGCATGAGAAGCGATTTCATGCTGCGTTCTTTTTATATAAGAGGGCATATAAAGCGTTCTCTAGGGCGTGCCATTTAAAGCCTTCTGCCTGAGGAGTTCCATCTGAAAATTCCAGCTGAGATATTCCTTACAAATCATTTCCATGAATACACGCTCTACAAAATATTCTGTCCAAAATATTTCAACCAAAACATTTCAACCAAAACAGTTCCTACAAAAAAACTCATCGAAATCATTTCATACAGAAAATTTCAATCAGAAAACTCCTTCGAAAACATTTCCACTAAGGCATTCCCGACAGAAAATTCGATCTAGATGAGTTCAATCAAGTCATGGCATCCAAGACATTCGATGCGCCCTTTCATATCTATTCCATCTATTGTTATCGGATATAACATCATCTGATTTTCATCGCCAAAAAATCACAAGCTAATTTCTCTTACAAATAATGCCGACAAAAAACCTCTCAATCGGCAAATTGGCTAAACTTGAGTAGCATCTCCCTTCTTTTCATCACTTGCTACTTTATTTTCAATCCTTGCAGCGATATTGGCTGCGCCAACAAAATCCTGTTCCATCAAAAAGCTGCCCTGAATGCCAGAAGCATTGAAATTAAAGTAGCATTTACACAAAAAAACATCCTTGCTACTCAAATAATTGCATTTTACATAAATTTCTAATTTTTACTCACTTCATCTCTAATCCATCAGCAAACAATCTCTTTTATCCCCAAAATCAGCAAAATCCCCTCCTGACAACTGCTTGTTCTTTCCGCTTTGGGGATTATTTTCCTGCTTGAAATAAAACACAAATCATCAGATTCATTGAATTTATGCTTTTTCTTAATCCCTACTTATGTTAAAATAAGCTTGTATCTACTGAATTATAATGTGCGGAGAAAATCTATGAAAAAGAATGTAAGAGCCAGACAAAGAAAATATAAGAGCAGGAAGAAATACGTCATTCCCATGATCGTCCTCAGCGTATTGCTGGTGATATCGGTAATGGGCGTATATGCGGCAACAACACCTGACTTTGATGATGCTACCGGTCTGCAATACAAAATACTGACGGAGGATACCTCCAATAAAACGGGAACAGTAAGCATCGTCGGATACGCAGGTGCGGATTCTACTCTTAAAATTCCTGCCAGCGTCAAACATGGAAATGCTACTGACGGGGGGGCAGAATATACCTACACCATTACAAAAATTGGGAATTCAACAAACGCACTTGGCAATAAAACCGGTGCATTTGAAGGCAAGACGACGCTTACATCGGTTTCCTTTGAAAACGGAAACGCTATAACAACCATCGACGAAAGAGCGTTCAAGGGATGTACCGCCTTGCAAAGTATCGATTTTACCAATAGTCAAGACTTAACCACAATAGGCGAATGGGCTTTTGACGGCTGCATTAACCTGAAGACCTTAAACTTTGATAACTGTGCAAAGCTAACAACGATTGACAAGCGAGCTTTTCTTAACTGTAAAAGTTTAACTTCTGTCGATTTATCCGATGCTATTAGCCTTCAAAAACTCCCACATAGCACTTTTAGAGACTGCTATAATTTAAAAACAGTTTCATTTCCTTCCAGCCTGAACCGTATCGGAAACGATGCGTTTTACGGCTGTGCATCGCTTACCGAAATTAAGACTTTACCAACAAACACTGAAATCGAAATAGGCGCATTTAATGGATGCTGTTACCTGACTCCAAATGTTTTTAACAACATGAACCAAGCCCCCGATCCATTTGGAAAAAGCAACATAATTCCCCAGGTAAATTGTAACGTAAGAGGCACTGCCGTCACTAAAATTGTTGCTGCTGACGGCACACCGCCTAATGGTGTCGATTTCCCGTTACAATATTTCACTGGTCAAAAATATAACATCAGCCTCAGGACGCCTGACGGTTATGAGCTTTCCGGGTTAGAACTTCGACCCGATGCGAACATTCCTGATAAGTATACGATTGATCCAGATACGTTTACGCCCGCTGGCACTGCGGATGATGGCGACTCACACATAGATACATATACATTTGAAATCCCTGCCAAACAGGGAAACAAACCACTTTATATCTTTGCGGCCGCTACAGCCAAAACTCCAGCAGGCAGCGGCGCGCCAACGATTATCACGGACAGCTTGCCAAATTGTATCGCTGGGCAAGCATATCCAGAAACCAAGCTGGAAGCGAACAGCGAGACTCCGGTAACTTGGAAAATTGTCAGCGGCAGTCTGCCGGACGGACTGACACTGGATAAAGATACCGGCATCATTTCAGGAAAACCTACCGCTTCCGCTGGGCAAAAATTCAGGTTTACCGTACGGGCAACCAACCAATTCTCATTCCATGAGAAATCATTTGAAATTGGAATATATACATCTTCCTTTGAGAAACCGACCGGGCTTCATTGGGTAGAAAACGTCCACGACGATACGATCTATGCCGCTTGGGAGCCATTGAAAGCTTCAGAAGGCAACCTTCCATATACGGGCAATATTACATATATCGTAGAGCTATTCGATGAAAACGGCACGAAAATCGCAGAGAAAGAACAGACAGTAGGCAGCAGCGAAGCGCTCCAAAGCAAATTTACGCTGGTGAACTTTACACAGGAAATTAAAGACGCCGGTATCGGCGAATACACCTTTACCGTAAATGCGACCAGCGATAACTACGGCAGCAGCGGCAGAAGCGAGATGAGCAAACCGCTGGAATACGGATACGTATACCATACGATCACTGCGACATCCGATGCCAACGGCACGATCGCCCTCTCACAGGCATCCAGCGAGATAAAAGGCGTAACATTCACGGAAAGTGATGATAAGAAAACAATCACAGTAAAGGTTCGCGACGGCGTTATCAGCGAAAATAACCCGCTGACCTTCACAATTACGCCAAATAAGGATTACCAAGTAGACAGCATTACATTGGATGGAGCCAAAGTAGCTGCATATGATGCCTATAGCTTCCAGTCAGTAACCGAAGACCATATCCTCAAAGCGTCCTTTGACCTTGTGTCCAACAGAATCGACGGAATCAATGCCAATGCATATTATGTAAAGGGCGATTCTGCTGCATTCCAGGCGATTGGAGACGGTATGGATATTCAGACCGCAAGCAATGGAGACATCCGCTGGCGGCCAGACAGATGGAATCTACGAGGTACGAACACGGCACAGCTTTGGACAAAAGCGCCATACGAAGACTCTGTCGATACCTCTAAACTCGAACCGGGAGACTACACGTTAGAAGTAACCTTCCAACAGGAACAGTATTCCGCAGGCGAGGGGTGGAAGGCGACCGGACAGGAGGATACGAGAACAGTTACCTTCCATGTCGTAGCATCCGCTTCCGAAATCCCAGATGACCCATCTGGCGGCAATAATAACGGAGGCGATAACAACGGCTCTACAGGCGGCACGACTGGTGGAAGCAGCTCCGGCGGCGGAAGTGCTTCCGGCTCATCAGGCGGTGGCGGCGGACTCACGGATACGATAACATCCTACCTGTCAAATCCGCGTACCGGCGACAATGTCAAGGTCGGGATCTGGGGTGCAATCGCACTCATATCCCTTGCAGGAATCGGATTCTGCACATTCAGAATGTTCAAATTCAGCTAAACCATAAAAAATCAACCCCGCATCGAAATGCGGGGGTTTTTGCTTATACAACCAGCCACGCGGCTAATGCGTGGCTTTCCCGATAAAAACACGGGAGCAAATGAGTAGCCTCCCAATCGCTAGATTTTTAGCCTAACTTTTGAAAATCAGTTCATCTGCTCCCGTGTTTTCTTATGCTTTCTTACTACAGCGTTAAGGATGGCGTACTATACGTTCTTGCTGCCATTTCAGCATCTAAGCTGTAAAGCCCCTTGCTATCGCTGCCAAACAGTTCAAATTTCTTAACATTATCATCTGCGGTATCTTCCTCTTCCGCCTGTTCCTTAACAAACCAGTCGAGGAACTGCATCGTCCTGAAGTCTTTTTCTTCATAAGCAACTGCATAAATATCATGAATCAGACCGGTAACGAGCCTTTCATGCTCTGCGCCTGCTTTCAGCGGATCGATAAATGCCTTGAATTCCTTATCCGGCTTTTTGATTGCTTCCAGCACAACGGATTCGCCGTTCTGCTGCAAATAATCCATGAACAGCAGCGCATGATCCCTTTCCTCCTGCGCCTGGATCTTGTACCAATTGAAGTATCCATCAAGACCTTCATCCTTATAGTAATTCGCCATATCGAGATAAAGATATGCTGAATAAAATTCTGCGTTTACCTGTGCATTTAACAAATCAACAATTTTTTTAGATAACATTTTTTACCTCCTAATCATTTTTCATACATTCCCGTGTTCATGTTGTAAACAATCTCCATGCATCCGCTATTTCGATTGTCATTTTTCCTGCATTTATTGTAGCACAGATAAGCGCAAGATGTCCATATCTTTTTACCAAAATAGTCCATATTGATTTCAAGTTTCCGTTTCCTATACGCTTCCGGTCAGAACGTTCACAAAACCTTTTGCTCTTACATATCGGAATGCCCACAAAACCCCTTTTCTCCCGCACAACTGTACCCGAATCGCCCCTCAAAATTTTTCTTACACGAGTCTGGTCACGAATACGTTTTAAAATTCTTTCTTTCCATAAATCCGTCCTGAAATTGCCATCGATATGAGAATCACGGCTACCGCGACAAGCCAGAGCAGCCCCATCAGACCCCATTCATTATGAAACAGGGCACTATCCTTTACACCATCCAAAAGATCAGCAAACGGCGACGTCCCTATCCCAAAAACCAGCAATACAAACAGTGCGACCACACCGATATAGACAAACCGCCCTTTCTCCACGCCAAACTGAAACATCACCGGCATGAGAATCCCATTGAGAATCACGCCAATCGGACAGGAGTACAGCACAACGATAACGCTTTCCTCCAAATCGCCCGAAATGAGCAAGCTTCCTGCGAAAGAGACAATCCCAACTGCAACCATTGTAAGCAGCGCAAATAAAAATTTCGACCGCACCAGTTCCCGCCTGTTTACCGGCATCGTAAGCGCGAAACGATTCCAATGATTCTTTTCATCATAAGCCAACGCCGTCAAAGGGATCATCACTGCGAACATCTGCATCACGCCACTGAAAAAACTGCCGCTTTCCCATTTAAAGCCAATGCCGATCCACAAAACAGTAATCAATAAATACAGCACAATCTGCCCCTTTACATTGATAAAATCCTTTAAAATTAACCCCTTCATCTCGTTCCCTCCTTCACAAAATACACCATGATGTCCTCGATCGACGCATCGTCTATCGTAAATGCCGAATTTACCTCTGCTCTTTTCACGAGCGCCTCCACACCAAACGAACTTTCCCGGCAGGCAATCACAGCCGCCTCATCGACCGCCTCAAAATCCGCCTTACTGCATTTTACGATCCCATACGTTTCTAAAAGCTGATCCTTGCTCTCACTGAAAATAACCTTGCCTTCGTGGAGAAACGTAATATAATCACAGATCTTTTCCAGATCGCTTAAAATATGGGATGATATGAACACGCTGTTTCTCTCGTCCTGTACGAAATCCCGGAAAATCTCGAGGACTTCATCCCGCACGATTGGATCAAGTCCCGTGGTAGCTTCATCCAAAATCAATAGCCTGCTGTCATGCGAAAGCGCGACTGCAATCGAAAGCTTCATTTTCATTCCGCTGGAGTAGTTCTTGATTTTCTTGTCTTCCGGCAAGCGGAACTTCAAAATATATCCATGGAAAGCCGCGCTGCTCCACGTCCTGTAACAGCTCGCCATGACCCTGTCGATATCCTTTGCTTTCATGTCCTCTGGAAAATTGCACGAATCCATTACAACGCCGATATGCTCCTTTAAGTCTCGATCCTGCGTATCAAAGGGTTTCCCCAAAAGCTCCACTTGTCCTGCATCCAGCTTAACCAGCCCCAGCATCGCCTTGATTACAGTCGTTTTCCCCGCGCCATTTTCACCGATTATGCCCATGATATATCCAGCCGGCAGCTTGAGATCTACCTGATCCAACTGAAAAGCATCATATTTTTTCGTTACGCCTTTGATCTTTATCGCATTCTCCATTGTCAAATCCCTCCTGTTGATTCCTCCTCATAAAGAAGCGCAAGCATCTCTTGTAAATCTGCTATCGATAAATCGCAAGCACCCGACAGGCTGATGAGTTCCTTCATATGCGATTCTATCTTTTTCAGATATTCTTCTTTGATCCGCTCCGTATTTTTCTCAGCAACGAAGCTTCCCTTTCCCGTCATGGTGACGATAAATCCTTCGCGTTCCAGTTCCTCATAAGCGCGTTTCGTCGTAATAACGCTGATACGAAGCTCCTTCGCCAAAAGCCGCATAGATGGAAGGGCATCTCCAGTTTGAAGCGCTCCAGTCAAAATCATTTCCTTGATCTGTGCGCTGATCTGATCGTAAATAGGCTTCCCGCTGGAATTGCTGATAATGATATCCACACCACGCCTCCTTTCTTCCATATTGTATATACTTATTATATACAATATTTACTTTATGTCAAGTATTATTTTTCATTTATTTTGATGAGAGCTGACTTGTTGAGGACTGGATAGAAATACGCGCAAGGATTCGATGCTGCTTGGAATCCAAGCAAACGTTCGGACGTTATTGCAAAGCATGATTGAGATTGCGGCACTACTTCGAAAGATATCATGATCAGTCAAGGCGAAACGCCAATCGCAGATAAAGACTTTATTGCAAAACCGCAAGCTCTGTATATTTGAGCATTTTTGCTGTAAAAATACAGAGTTTTAAAAAAGACAAAGCCGCCTGACAAATGCTCAGCGAGAATAATTGGACTTATTTGCTGTATAGTTAGGATATGATTTTATTTATTTGCTGTTTATCACAGAGAAATTACGCAAAAAAGCTTAATTTTCATCGATAGTGATAAAATGATCAAACGACAGCAAAAAAACTCTGTATAAACAAGACGAAAAACTTCATATATACAGAGTTTGTAAAATTTTTCCTATTCTTTTAGTTGTGTTTCCCATCAAGTGGAACTGAATTAGCGTACACACAACCCAGCCAGACAGCAAACTGCGGACGTCAAGTTCTCTTTTTCATAAAAAGCTCTCATAAGCAAGAATAGAATCAAAGCCTTGCATATTAACGCCTGCAAAGCAAGGATAAACGGCAGGCTATTATACACATTTAATATCTGTCTTATTTACCCGCTGTGGAATGTGCAGATAATCTTCTCCTTCCGGATAACCCAACATAAATGCGCCATAAAAGCTGTTGTCCTCTGGGATTTCAGGAAGCAATTCCTTAATTTCCGCAAGGCCATTGCACATCCGTTTCAAATACCCTGCCCAACACGTTCCCACGCCTTTTGCCTGCAAATAAAGCTCCGCTGTCGTCATCGCAATCGCCGTATCCGTCTCCGGGGAAATTGCATGATCCCAGGCATAAGCCAAAAGAAGCGTCTTTGCATTGCCCATTACCACGTTATTGCCGACCGCAAACTCAGAAGCGATTTCAGGCGAAACTCCGGTTTTTTCCACATATGCCAGAATGCAATCCATGATCTTATCTATGATTTCCTGCGACTCTATGATAATCCATTTCGTGGGATGCTGATTCT
>CAJUEB010000093.1 GCA_910585135.1 uncultured Eubacteriales bacterium | reverse complement strand
CCTGCGGGAAATGGAGCTTTTATGTTCTCCAGTGAATCGCTTATGCAGTTGCCATCGTATTCGTAGAACCTTTATTGACACTTGCAGCAGCCTTGCTTGCACCTGATGCATTCGCATAATACTCATCGAAGAGTGCATCAGCAGCATCTCTTGTCTGATAACTGATACCAGGCAGGGATTTTCCCCAGGATTTTTCTGCCGCTTCAAAACCCTTATACATCGCATCCTGCATCTCACGCATCTTGTCCACATCATCGCCTGCAAGAGCCTTCGCAAAGTCAAACAATCTCTGCGATGTCTGCTTTACGCCCCAGTATCCGTCTTCGGATATCGCATTCTGTGCTTCTGCCTTCGTTGCAGCATCCACGGTAAAATTACCGCTGGAAATCGTCTGCCAAAATGCATCGCTTCCTGCCGTAAGGCCAGTGATACCCTGCTTCTGGAACATTCCCGTCATCATATTCATGAAACGGTTCATCTGGTTTTCCTGATCCGCCTTAAGGCTCCTGATCAGTTCCGCCCTGTCCTGCTCTGTCATTTCAGTCGTAACACGTGTTTCTTTACTGAATTCAACCCGGTCAGAATTATCCTTGACGGGATTGTTTATGGTATTATCTTTACCATGTTCCTTATCCTTCGCATCCTGCACTTTATCCTCTGCGCCCGTCTTATACGCTGTCGTTTTCGCAGCATCATAGGATGATCCAATATTAAACATACCAGCATTAATATCCATGGTATCCCTCCTTTGAAAAATTATAATCTCACTATAATTTTTATCGGCAATAAATGCCAAAACTTAATAAAACAACTTATTTATTTGTCGTATAATTATCAAAATATCCCTGAATTAAGATAACAGGCGTACCTTTATCCCCAGAACCGCTGGTCAAGTCACACAAAGAACCGATCAAATCCGTCAGCCTTCTCGGCGTCGTCCCCTGTGATTCCATCTTTCCCACAAGGCTTCCATCCTTTTCCTTGATTCGTTTGGAAATAGCCTCCTTTAACGCTTCCCCGCTCAAATCCTTAAAATCATTGTCGGCCAGATATTTCAGCTTTAATTCGTTCGGTGTTCCTTCTAAGCCTTCCGTATTCGCTACCGCAACGCACGGATCAGCCAGTTCCCAAATTTTCCCTACAGGATCTTTGAAGGCGCCGTCTCCATATACCATGACTTCAACATGCTTTCCAGTCTTATCAAGAATCTGCTTCTGGATCGTAAGAACCAGCTCTGTACAATCCCGTGGAAACAGCTTTACGGAAGCTTCGGTCGATTTGTTAGAACCTAAAAGCCCGAACCGTTCATTATAACCGCTTCCAGCGACCGATGCAGTCATAATATCATCAAGTCCAAAAACAAGCTCTGCGCCATGCGCCTTAAGAATTCTCTTGCTTCTTTCCCGCGTATGAATGTCACAGGTCAGCACTTTTTTCGTATATTTAAGGATTTCCTGTGGCTGATTGGCAAAAACCACCTCTACTTCAGCGCCTTCTTCCCGGATCAAATCGCTGTAATACTGAACATAATCCACACCTGTAAACGGATGCAGGTTTTCCCCAAACGCAGCACGATATTTTTCGATATTCAACACATCGCTATACGGATTGATTCCCGCTGCATCGATCTGATCCCAGCTTACGAGTGCATTTCCCACCTCATCGCTCGGATAACTGAGCATAAGCACGATCTTTTCCGCACCTCTGGCAATTCCCCTTAAACATATCGCAAAACGGTTTCTTGAAAGAATCGGGAATATCACGCCGATCGTACCGCCGCCAAGCTTTTCCTTAACGTCCCTGGCGATCGCATCTACCGATGCATAATTCCCCTGCGACCTTGCGACCACCGACTCCGTTACCGATATGATATCCCTGTCCCGGAGCGCAAACCCTTCGCTTGCCGCCGCATCCAGTACGCTCTCTACCACGATACCCGCTAAATCATCTCCTTCGCGAATAATCGGGCAACGGATTCCCCTCGACACTGTACCTATTTTTCTTTCCATATTTTTATACCTCTTCGTATTGATCAACAATAAACACAACCTATATATTACAATGGTTTTCCTGTTTTATCAAGTTTTTTTGAACCGTTCGCCGATGCGATCCCAAACACCGAGCATCTGATATACGTATAGACGACGTTTCGAACGATGAGAAGTTCAAATCATCCGTACGTACTGTCTAAAACGATGAAGCGGAAGAATGCGCGATACCGATCATTTTCTTTTTTTGGCTGTAAAAATACACGCAATCAGACAACACATCCTGTTTTTCTACATAAAATCGATTGTTATCTGCTAAAGCCTGTCGTAAAAAGCTTAAATCAACACTGCTTTCCGGAACAATCATCACTTCATGAATAGAACTGGGAATGACAAAGAGATTCCCGCCTAAACGCCTGGATAACGCCTCTATCATCCCCCGGTAAATCATAACTGTAGCACCATGCACCTTAGCGCTGTTGGTCATCATGTAAAGGCGGTCGGAAAATTTGGAAACCCTTGCGGGAAACATCCTCAATGTATTCCGATAAGCAAGTACGCTGATTTCATTTTGGCTAAGGCCCAGCTCTTCCAGCATCGCATTCGTTACCAATACCGTGCGCATCCCAGCATTCCCGCGGTTCACAATGACCCTATATAGAATGGAAAGATCCATCACGTCCTTATGCGGTACCGCTTTTAACAATCCCCTGTTACGGCTCGTATTGACCAAATTCATCACGATCTGCTCTTTTCGTTTGCATAAGTCCAATATACCCACATCCCCTTTTATTATGTAAATTTTTATTTTATTTGTAATATTTTACATTTTTATCATATAGCATTTCTTTTAATTTGTCAATATATTCTTTTTTATCCTTTTTTTACTAATTTATTATGCATTTTCCGAAAAATCATGGCTGCCTGTCTGTCCAACATATTCACCTGCTCAAACCATCAGATATGCAAAGCCAGCCGCATTCTAATCTGCTAACAGCTCAAAAATAATCGGCGTTCAGGCCAGCCTGCCTTTCAAACCGCTGACGGTTCAAAACCATAAAACCGCCCCAGCCGCTCATGAATCCAAATCAATGGCACGTTTAAACCGCTCAAGCTTTCCAAATGGCAGGCTCGCCTCAATCGACGATTCTCTGAAAAATACAGAAATCGTTATTTTAAGAGAATTCAAGATATGATCCGATGGAAAAATGGGCAAAAAACACATTACGGCAGGAGCGTTTCTCTTATATTTTTTAAAAAAGAGATTGATAGAGAAAAACGCTTTGATTTTTCTCTTATTTCAAAGAAAATGAGATGAATCAAGAGAAACACGAAAAAAATCGTCCGCTTACACACAAAAAAACAGAGAAAATGCCTTGATTTTCTCTGAAAAAGTAATTTTTTGAAAAATGAAGAGAATCGGCAACAAGAAATTGCGGCCGTGATGGAATCGAAGCGAGCTAAAAGAAGTCGAAACGAGCCGAAGCAATCGGAAGCAGCAAGAAACCGATTCCCGAAAAACGATAAACAAGATGAAATCAAAGATGATAGTTCCTATCCATAAAAATTAAAGAAACCATTTAATGATTCCCAAAACCGCGATGACCACAAAGACTGTAGCGCCTAACGTCAACGCCTCCTGTTTGTTCTTCCGATTGACCAGAACGACGCCATAGGCGGCCAGCGATATCAAAAGCATTCCCGCTACATAAGCTAATCCATACATAATAAGTTCTCCTTTTCTTTGCAGGCGGCAACATACATCGATCATATCCTCCTGCCGCGCGCCCTAACACAAACAACAAGCGGTTCTTCCTTCCGCACTAAGCCCACAGAATGCGCTTATCTTCCCCAGCCAGCAGGATATCGGCATGCAGCGCCTGCAATTTCGGGGTAATCATCTGGTCAACATGCATATGCCCAAAATACCACTTTTTGAAACGTTTGCCTTCTGAGATTACATCATACCACTCGTCCAATACCGCCGGAAAATGATAATCATCATCGATCGGCTTATTCCGTAAAATCGACTTTCTGGCAAACAGCGGCGTTTCATGGGTAATCACATAATCGATTTCATGCAAATGCTCCATGAGCTGCTTCTTGCCATATGCAATCTCCACAGCAGTTGGATCTTCCTCCGGCCACCAGCTTTCGCCTTCTACCCTTCGATCCCGGTCTACAGAGCGTGCGCCGCCAAACGTAAAATAACGCTCGCCGTAAATCGAATACACTTCTCCCCGCATCAGGTGAAAAACCCGCTCCCCCGCCCGGTGCGCCTTTCCATGATGCCAGCTGCATACCTCCAGCGCATTTAAAATCGCATGGTTTTCATGATTACCGTCGATAAAAGCAATCGTTCCCGGAAAGACTTGCTGCAAGGTTTCTACCTTATATGGATAATCCTCATTCCAAACATAGCCCGCATCCCCGGCGATGATCAAAATATCGGCGCTGCTCAATTCATTCTTTTCGGTAAGGCCAAACAACGGCAGAAGCGATCCATGCTTGTCTCCCGTAACAAAAACTCTTCCCGTCATAATATCTCTTTCGCTCATTTCCTATTGATGATAGTAATATATGCCATCCCGCTCCTCCCGCTTCACAGCGCCGGAAAAATACAGATACTGCAAATGGGAAATCGCCTCTCCTGTCGCGAACCATTTCTGAGGTGCGGGAAATTCATCCCAGTTCCTGCATTCAATTTCCCACGTCATATCCCGCGCCACCTCATACGGCGTCTTCCACTGATTGCCCAGGATATGGCGCGCCTCCGCCAGCCGGTCTTCGTGATGCTGGTACAGCTCCTTAATGCGGGCATACATATCCGTTACCGGCGTCCCATGCGCCGTCAAAAGCGTCCTGACGTCCATCTTTTCCACTTTCGCCAGGCTCTGCAAATAGTCCCGCAGAGGATTTTCGGCGCTGATTTCGATCGTGATATTCGGCGTGATCGTACCCAAAATGTGATCGCCGCAAAATAAGATTTTTTTATCCCGGTCATAAAGGCACATATGCCCCGGCGTATGTCCCGGCGTTTCGATCGCTTCCAGCCGATAGCCGCCGTATTCCAGCACATCGCCTTCCGCTACATAGGTGAAATCAATTTTCGAATCATGGACATATTTCCTGCCCGGATGAATGTCCGTATTCCTTCCAAAATCCGCCTTGGGAAACCCGAACTTCAGGAACATATCATCTAGTATCTTCCAATACAGGTTGCCCGCCTCAAAGTTCATCAGTTCCCCGTCCGTTTCCCCAGCGTAAATAACGCTGTCCCTGGATGCAAATTTCGGTACTAACCCGCAGTGGTCTGAATGCAGATGGGTAACGAATACATCAACTGCGCCAATACCCAGCTCATCAAACGCGCCTTGTAAAGCTTCCTCACATTCCGGCCGGTTGAAGCCTGTATCGATGAGAAGGTTTTTCTCCCCTGTTATGATATAGGCATTGATTTCCCGCAGCGGGTTATTGGGAAGCGGCACTACTTTTTTGTATATATTGTCTGTGACTTTCGTTAACATATTGCCTCCTGTCGGATCTGTCTTTCATGGTCTGGTCATTTTGTAAACTGCCCTGGTTTACAGCATATACGAATGCACAACGCACGCTTTATGGCATATAGATATATAATAGCGATTCTTCGCCCATTTTGCAAGACAAGAAAAATATATCTAACGGTACAGCAGTTTTTTGCCAGATAACATGGTGCGCCGTTCATGTCAGATTTTGGTTGACATGATATTCCATATAAGCTATACTTTTCCTATCATCATTCATTTCATTATTTTTTTAATAGGAGGTTCACACCATGTATTCAACGTACCCAACGTATTCTGCGATTGCGACGTATTACGGCGGCGTTATGCTGTTTTCGCTGGTCTTAGGCATCTTAATGATCGTCGCTTACTGGAAGATTTTCAGCAAAGCCGGGGAAGCGGGCTGGAAATCGATCATCCCCATTTACAACAGCTATATCATATTCAATATCGCATGGCGTCCGCTGATGTTTGGCATTAGCGTCGCATTAAGCGTACTTTATGTCATCTTATTTACCATCGGATTTATTTATGAATACAGCACGGGAGGAAGCATGCTCCTGGCGGTTTTGCCAATTCTGCTGATTGTGATTGCCGTCATCAACATCATGCTCCTGCATAAGCTCTCTAAAGCATTCGGACACGGCGTAGGATTTACGTTCGGACTGATATTCCTCAATATCATATTCCTGTTCATCCTTGCATTTGGTTCATCGCAATATGTACGAGAAAACGAATCTTCCGAAGCAGATGCATCATCGCAGGTTATGCCATAACCGCATGCGCTTCTCCAATCATACGCTCGCATGTCATATGGAAAACGAAAGCCGCCTTGGTTTCATTTTCGCCAGCGGTTTTCAAAAACGCTTGATTACAGCGTTTCCAAGAAAATCAAAATCTCATCCACGGATGCTTCACGGCCGGACACGATCGCCGAACGCATCCGTGGAATTTTATTTCACGAAAATATCATTTTCCTTACAGATCTGATTATTTCAGGGCGTTTCAAAGAATTCCCACCTTTCCCATCACATCCGGCCGCACAGCCGCCACACTGCCCTTTGCATGAAACCGATCGGACAGCGCACCGTTTTTATGCCACTTATCTTTCCAAACCGACCGACTATCGCAAATCCATTGAACGAAATACCGACTTTCTATATAATGGCTGCAAGAGAAAGTATCACCGTGCTAAACGGGAAAGGAGGTGGATGCCATGCGCGTCGAAATAAAAATTGACAGTGCCTATAAAGAACCCAAGATACTGATTTTAACGGATTCCGTAACGGATGAAATCAACAATATCGCCAGAAGCCTGTCAAGCGATACCAGCCAGATCATTGCCGGCAGCCGGAATAACAAAGTTGAGGTGCTAGAGCCAAAAAGCCTGATTCGGATTTATGCAAACAGCGGTAAGGTTTTCGCTGTCACAAAGGACGGCGAATATACATTGCGGCTCAGATTATATGAAATAGAGAAGCGTCTAGATCCACATCAATTTGTCCGCATTTCAAACTCGGAAATCATTAACCTGAAACAAGTCAAAAACTTTGATTTGAACTTTACCGGAACAATTTGCGTGAGATTATCAGACGAAGCGACGACGTACGTTTCCAGGCGGTATGTTGCCAAAATCAAGAAAATATTAGGAATGTGAGGTTGAAAGAATGAAACAAAAAATAATTGCGCGCGGCGCTTTGGGGTTTCCACTCGGAATTACGATCGGATATCTGATCACGATATTCATCTCGCTCGCATGGGCAGACGGATACTATACGCCTTGCGAGCCGAACCTGGCCTATGCCATGGGAAATGAAATCAATGCAGTTCTTGTGCAGGCATTGCTGTCCGGGATACTGGGAATCGGATTCAGCAGCGCATCCGTGATATGGGAAATCGATCACTTAGGGATCGTGCAGCAGACAGGCATTTATTTTGCCATCGTCGCTCTCATTATGATGCCGATTGCTTATTTTCTATACTGGATGGAGCATACCCTCTGGGGATTTTTAAGCTATTTCTTAATCTTCATCCTGGTCTTTATCGTCCTCTGGATCGTCATGTTTATCATCGGTAAGCATACCGTCAGAAAAATGAATGCAAATTTGCATCAGGCAATGCATGACGAAAACGAACAAGAGGAAGACTGCTAAAAGAAAGGCGGACAAAAGACCGACCTGCTTGTAAAAATCGCTGGGACGCAAGTTCCAGCGGTTTTCATATTCGATACCGGCTACAAAAAAACCTCCTCAAGCGAACGAATCATTTCCCCAAGCATCCCTGCCACATCCTCAGTCCCTTAATTGCGTCTCTTTGCTTGTACGAAACGCCAAACTGATGTAAAATAGATGATGCAGTAATTCGAAAACACCTGCATCATCAAGAAAATATGAAAAAAGGAGAGAGCAATTATGAAAGAAAAACGCGAAATCATCAGCCAGGTTGCTGACCTTCTCGAATACAAAATCCGTTCGGGAGCAATTTCTAATGAGGGCGGGGATAAAATATGGAGAATCGCCTTGAAACAGCCAGAAAAGGTGGATGCGATCATGAACATCCTCGACATGGAGCTGCCGGAAGCAGATACGCTCATGCAGATCGAACGGCTGGCATAAGACCAGAAAACGACATACGGGAAGGCTCAGATGCAGCACAGAAGCGGCGCAGATACTGGCACGCCACGACGCGAATGAATCCAGCAGATCAGAGGCGAATTAAATATATGTTCTAATCCGCACGAAATACGGGACGCCACAATTTAATAACATAAATCACCTGCCGGTTGCGCAAAAGCACAGCCCTTTGTATAGAATCTCGCGCTTTCATTTGCTAGAATTTTTTCACACGGTAAAACTGCATACGCTATATGAGGAGGTTAGCAAATGAATCGAATGAACCTTTCAGAGAAAATCTTTACACTGCGCAAAGGCAGCGATCTGACACAGGAACAACTGGCAGAAGCGTTGAACGTTTCCAGGCAGTCCATCTCAAAATGGGAATCAGGCCAGGCAACGCCAGAGCTGGAAAAAATCGTCGCCATGAGCCAAGTCTTCGGGGTGACGACCGATTCCTTATTACAGCCATCGGAAATCGATGAATTGTCCGTGAAAACAGAAATCTTAGCAAAGCAGCAACAGCAGCTTCTGGCACGTGAAAAACGCAATCGGAAAATCATACGCTGCCTTCTATATTCCATCGGAGTATACCTTTTGTTTTTCTCGGTGTACTTCATCGGGCATTTCTATTTTGAGATTTGGAATCCGTCTGTCATTTTTGCGGAATTTTTGATTGCAACGGTAATCGTAATTTTCATATGGGCGAATATGCTAAAAAGAAACGCATAAAGCAAAAGACACCTCTGCGCCAAACGCGGGGTTTCGGTAACAAAAGGCTCAACCCCAAATAGGAGGCTGAGCCTTTATCTACAGCTTAAGGGAGCGAAGCCATAATGAATGCCCGTACGCACCTGGCGAAATGCAACATTTTTAATCCTCTGCCTTGAAATTGTACAGCGGCTTTATCTGAGGGAGCGGGAGGACATAAAGTATCCCGCTCCGTT
>CAJUEB010000092.1 GCA_910585135.1 uncultured Eubacteriales bacterium | reverse complement strand
ATTTGTCTTTAATTAGACTAAAACATCGAGACGTGGCTCGGCTTGTCGAGAAAATTCCCTGTAGCTTGCCGGATTTAACAGATAAAATAATTAATATCGTTATTTGGCTGAAAAGGAAAAGCTATTGAGGAGTGATGGATATGTCAAAGGACAGCATGAATCGATTCTTATCAAACATGTCACATGAGATAAGGACACCTTTAAACGTTATGATCGGGATGTGCGATATTGCAAGATATCATATCGACGATAAAGAAAAAGTGCTGGAATGTTTGCAGAAGATAAACGTAGCGGGAGATCACCTTACGAAGCTGATCGATAATATCCTGGACATCAGCAAGATTGAACAGGGAAAGCTTCTCATCGCGGAGGATGCGTTCAGCGTTGATGCGCTCGTGGAAGAACTGGAGACATTGCTGGAGCCGCTTGCAAGCGACAAGAGCATTATATTCAGCATTTCGGCAAAGGATGTTGTCAATAAGCAGGTTTTGGGTGATTACAGCCATATTATGCAGGTGATCATCAATTTGGCGACGAATGCGATTAAATATACCCCGCAGGGCGGATTTGTGAAGCTTTGGGCGGAGGAAAGGGACAACCCGTCCGTCGATTTGGTGACGTATCGGTTTGTCTGTCAGGACAACGGAATCGGGATGTCCGAAGATTTTCTTGCGCATGTGTTCGAGCCTTTTTCCAGGGCGGATGACATCAGGGTGAGCCAGACCGCAGGCGCAGGACTTGGGATGTCCATCACCAGGGAAATCATAGATGCGTTGGGCGGGCAAATACATATTGAGAGCATGAAGGATGTGGGAACGACTGTATCGGTGGAGCTGGATCTAAAGCCTGCATCGGGACAAAAGCCGATCAGGGATATCGAGGCATTCAAAAGGCAGGAGCGAAGGAAAATACAGGATAAGAAAATAATCCTGATTGCGGAAAACCTGGTGGACAACAGGGAAGTGGCGCAGACCCTGCTGGAGGATCTGGGTTTTGAAGTGGATGCAGCGGAAAACGGCGAGGAAGCCGTGGATCTGTTCATCGAATCAGAAGAAGGCTTTTACAAGGCGATCTTCATGGATATCGAAATGCCGGTGATGAACGGTTATCAGGCGACGATGATGATCCGGGGGCTAAACCGCGAGGACAGCAAGATTCCGATCATCGCCATGACTGCCAACGCCTTTGCAGAGGACAAAACGGAAGCCATGCGGGCAGGCATGAACGATTATCTGACCAAACCGCTGAAAATGAAGCAGCTTGCGGATATGCTGAAACGGTGGGTCAAGGACAAGAATGGCTAGGTGATGCGTCCCTTGAAAGTCCGTTACAAGTTCTTAGCGGTATTGCTTTGCGGCGGGCGGTATGTGTGCAAAGGAATCTTTGATTCCGTCTTGCACACTTTTTATATAGTGTGGTACAATATATGGAAAATGGATCAGAAATCGAGGAGTCAAATATGGAAGCAAAATACAAGCGGGTGCTGCTGAAAATCAGCGGCGAGGCTTTGGCAGGCAAGGAACACTTCGGAATCAACGAAGACATGCTGAAACGGGTCGCACTTCAGGTAAAGGAAGTGACGGAGATGGGCGTACAGGTGGCTGTGGTCGTCGGCGGCGGAAACTTCTGGCGGGGCAGGACAAGCAAGAGCATGGATCGGGCAACTGCTGATTATATGGGGATGCTGGCGACGGTCATGAACGCCATGGCGCTTCAGGATGCTTTTGAGGCTGAAGGACTGCCGACGAGAGTGCAGACCGCGATCGAAATGCGGGAAGTTGCCGAGCCTTATGTGAGGAGGAAGGCGATCAGCCATCTGGATCACGGCAAGGTCGTGATTTTCGGAGCGGGAACGGGAAATCCGTTCTTTTCGACGGACACGACGGCGGCGCTTCGGGCGGCGGAAATCGATGCGGAAGTCATCTTGCTGGCCAAGAAGGTAGATGCGGTATATTCCGATGATCCGGAATTAAATCCTGACGCTGTGAAATACGAAGCACTGACGCACAAAGAGGTACTGGAAAAGGATCTTAAGGTCATGGATTCCACTGCTGCCTCCCTTTGCCGGGACAACAACATTGCGATACATGTATTTGCCTTAGCGGATGAGGGAAATGTCATGAAGGCTGTCTGTGGAGAAAAAATAGGAACGATCGTGAAATAAAACGAAATTTGGAGGGAAGAAAAATGAGTGATTTTGACATGAAAGGGTTAGAAGCCAAAATCGAAAAGAGCCTGCATGTATTAAAAGAAGATCTGGGAACGGTAAGAGCTGGCCGTGCCAATGCGGCTTTGGTGGACAAGGTTATGGTGGAGTATTACGGAACGCCGACACCGCTGAAAGCGCTGGCTAATATTTCAGTTCCGGAACCGAGGACATTGCTGATTTCGCCGTTTGATCCGAAAAGCATTCCCGATATCGAAAAGGGAATCAATATCGCCAATATCGGCATCAATCCTGTAAACGACGGGAAAGCGATAAGGCTGCAGATTCCGCAGGTTACGGAGGAGCGGAGAAAAGAGCTTTCGAAAATCGTAAAGAAGATGGGCGAAGACACGAAGGTTGCTGTCAGAAACCTTCGCAGGGACGCCAACGATAAGGTGAAAAAGCTGGAAAAGTCCGGCGATTTTACGGAAGACGATGCGAAGTCCACGCTGGATGATATCCAGAAGACGATCGATAAGGCCGTCAAGGATATCGATGAAGTCGTAGCGGCAAAAGAAAAGGAAATCATGGAAGTTTAACCTCAATTCAAATGAAATACAAGCAATAGTAGATGTGGTTCTTTGGCCACATCTATTATGCGATTCAGGGGATTTATATGCTTAATCAAGAGAGAATGCCCGTACATGTTGCGATCATCATGGATGGCAACGGCAGGTGGGCAAAGGAAAGAGGCCTTCCGAGGCTGGCAGGACATAATGCGGGGATGAAGGCGATGAAAAAAATCGTCGATCATTCCGATAAGCTTGGGATCAAGCACCTTACGGTATATGCTTTTTCTACGGAAAACTGGAAACGTTCCCTGGCGGAGGTGTCGGGGATTTTCAAGCTGCTGGTGGCTTATGTGAAAAGCGATCTGAAAGAGCTGGTGGAAAATAACGTCAAGGTAAAAGTATTGGGTGATTACAGCAGCTTGCCCGGCGATGCGGTTAAAAGCTTGGAAAAGACCTTGCAGCAGACGAAGGATAATACAGGCCTGCAATTTAACATCGCCCTCAACTATGGAGGCAGGGACGAGATCACTAGAGCCGTGCGCTCCATCGGGGAGAAGATTGCGGCGGGAGAGATTGCGCCTTCCGATATCACGGAGGATTTGATTTCCGGGGAGCTGTTTACGGGCTTTACACAGGCGGACGTGCCAGACCCGGAGCTGATCATCAGGACGAGCGGGGAGCTTCGGCTTTCCAATTTCCTGCTGTGGCAGAGCGCATATAGCGAGCTGGTATTTCCAGATGTTTACTGGCCGGATTTCACCCCGGAAGAGTATGAGAAAGCGATCGCGGATTATCAAAGCAGGGAGCGAAGATTCGGAGGTAGGTAAATCATGAAAACGAGAATATTGTCAGGCCTTATTATGCTGCCGCTTTTGGTCATTTTGTATTTTGGCGGTTATGTGTTGTTTGCAGCCTGTTTTCTCATCGGCGTCATGGGCGTGCGGGAATTTTATAACGGCTTTCATGCCATGGACGTAAAACCGAGCTTTGCCATCGCCTGCATCGCTGCCGTTTCCTTATATGCGATCGATTTCTTTCATGTGCGTGCGGAGTGGTATATGCTGTGGTTTTTCGGCGTGATGCTGGTCAGCCTCCTGTATCTGTTCAACATCGAACGCAGGAAGCTTGCAGACGCGATGGCTACCGTAACGGGTATTTTTTACGTGATCTTTTTTTCCTTTCATGTCGTGCTGGTGGATCAGAGTTCCTGCGGAATCCTGATCTGGCTGATCGTGATCACGGCTTTCGGCACGGATGTGATGGCCTATTTTAGCGGTTACGCATTAGGCAGGCATAAGCTGTGTCCGAAAATCAGCCCCAAGAAAACGATCGAAGGCTCGATCGGCGGCATCCTGGGAAGCGTCATTTTAAGCGGCGTGTTCGGCTATTTTTTCGCACCGGAGCTTCTAGTGCATTGCCTTGTGATCGGCGTACTGGGCGGCGTCGTTTCCCAGTTTGGGGACTTGACAGCCTCCATTTTTAAACGAAAGATGGGAATCAAGGATTATGGCGACCTGATCCCCGGCCACGGAGGTATCTTGGATCGGTTTGACAGCGTTTTGTTCACCGGACCGATGGTATATTACTATATCGTGCTGGTGATCGAGCATATGAGTTAGAGGATGGCGGGGACGGTTGAATATGAAAAAGATATCGATTTTGGGCAGCACCGGCTCGATTGGCTCGCAGGCGCTTGCGATCATAGAACAGCATGAAGATAAATTTCAGGCGGCGGCACTTTCCTGTGCAAAGCAGATTGATTTGCTTCGCATCCAGATAGAAAGGTTTAGGCCGCAGGCTGTCTGCGTGGCGGAAGAAGCGGATGCGAGAAGGCTTTCTGCGCAGTATCCGGGCATCGAAATTTTTTACGGAGCGGAAGGCTTGCAGGCGATCGCATCGATGGAAGATTGTGATATGGTTTTAAATGCGCTGATGGGGATGCGGGGACTTGCGCCGACCCTTGCAGCGATCTGCGCGGGAAAGGATATTGCCTTTGCCAATAAAGAGACGCTTGTTGCAGGCGGGGCGCTGGTGATGGATGCGGCGAAAAAAGCGGGCGTTAAACTCCTGCCCGTGGACAGCGAACACAGCGCTATTTTTCAGTGCCTGCAAGGCCGTGCGGGAAATGAAGTAAAACGCATTATCCTCACTGCGTCGGGAGGTCCGTTCCGGGGATATCGGCTGGAGCAGCTTGAAGAGGTAACGCTGGAGCAGGCGCTCAAGCATCCGAACTGGTCTATGGGCAAAAAAATCACGATTGATTCGGCGACGATGATGAATAAGGGGCTGGAGGTCATCGAAGCCAAGTGGCTGTTCGATGTGCCGGTAGATAAGATCCAGGTGGTGGTTCATCCGCAGAGCATTCTGCATTCGGCGGTGGAATACCGGGACGGCAGCGTGATCGGCCAGATGGGAAATCCCGACATGAAAGTTCCGATCGCATATGCCTTTTCATATCCTGAACGGCTGGATCTGGAAGGCATTACGGAAAGCCTGGACTTTTTCGGGCTGCAAAGCGGCTTGAATTTTTATCCGGCCGACCGCGAGGTTTTCAAGACGATCGGGCTGGCTTATGAAGCGTGCAAAATGGGCGGCAGTTATCCAGTGGTGCTTAACGGTGCGAACGAAGTGCTGGCAGATCTGTTCCTGCAAGGAAAGATCCGCTTTATCGATATACAGAATACGCTGGTACGCATCATGGACGGGCATCAACCGGTCTATGATCTCGATCTGGCGGGGGTTTTGGAAGAGGATAGGAGAATAAGGGAAAAAGTGAGGAATATGTTTTAACGGGAGGGGTTTATGACCATTATTTATGCGATTATCATATTTTGCCTGCTCATTTTCGTGCATGAGCTGGGGCATTTTATCGCCGCCAAGTTATGCGGGGTAAAGGTCAACGCATTTGCAGTCGGCATGGGGCCTGCTTTTTGGAAAAAGCAGAAAGGCGAGACCGAGTATTCTTTGCGCATCTTCCCCGTCGGCGGGTTTTGCGCGATGGAAGGAGAAGACGAGGAGTCGGAGGACGAGCGGGCTTTTAACAAAAAACCTGCGTGGCAGCGGGCGATCGTGCTGGCGGCCGGTTCTTTCATGAATCTGCTTACTGCGATCATCTTGATGATCATCATCGCCTTTTGGCAGGGCGAGGCGACAAATACGATTGAAACGGTAATAGACGGTTCTCCGGCTTTTGAAGCGGGCATCAAGGCCGGGGATGAGGTGCTGTTTATCGATGAGACGAAAATTGAGGAGTGGAGCGACCTGCAAAGCGCCGTTGGCGAAAACCAAGGCGAGCCGGTCCAGGTCACGGTATTGCGGGACGGGCAGGAGCTGGAGTTTTCCGCAATTCCTGAATACGATGAGCAGGCGGGGCGCAGCAAGATCGGCATTGCCCCGGAAATGAAACGAAATCCAGTCACGGCAGTTGGAAGAGGCGTGCAAAGCACGTGGGATATGACGGTGATGATGTATGACATTATCGTCAAGCTGTTCACGGGCGATGTGTCCGCAAAAGAACTTTCCGGGCCTGTCGGCATCGTTTATGTGGTCAACGATAGCGCAAAGGCAGGCATCATCTATGTGGTATATTTGGCGGCGCTTCTGAGCCTGAACCTGGCTGTGATGAACCTGCTTCCGTTTCCGGCGCTGGATGGCGGGCGGCTCTTGTTTCTCCTCATCCGCAAGGTAACGGGAAGGCGGGTGACGGATGAGATGGAAGGAAAGATCCATTTTGTCGGCATCATGCTGCTCTTTGCGCTGATGATTTATGTTACCTGGAACGATATCGTGCGCTTCATCGTGCCGCTCTTTTCTTAGGGGCGGAGCACTTTATGCGGCTTGCAGCGGGAGTTTGCTGGCGGTGGCTCGCGGATAGGATGTGGATATAGGCTTACAGATGGGGCTTAGCGGCGGCTTGTGAGTGAAACTTGCTGCTGGCGCTTTGTGTGCGGAGGTATTTATGAGAAAAGAAGTTAGCTGCGGCGGGGTTAAGATCGGCGGGAATGCGCCGGTATCCATCCAGTCCATGACCAATACGAAGACGCATGATGTGGAGGCAACGCTGGCGCAGATCGACCGGCTGGAGCAGGCGGGCTGCCAGATCGTAAGGCTGGCGGTGCCAGATATGGACGCTGCGGCAGCCTTTGGGAAAATTAAAGCGCGGGCAAGGCTTCCGCTTGTGGCGGACATTCATTTTGATTACCGCCTTGCGCTTGCGGCAATCTGCGCCGGAGCGGATAAGATCAGGATCAATC
Source organism: uncultured Eubacteriales bacterium (assembly GCA_910585135.1). Lineage (GTDB taxonomy): Bacteria > Bacillota > Clostridia > Peptostreptococcales > Anaerovoracaceae > Lentihominibacter. The sequence goes on along the minus strand of CAJUEB010000092.1, from coordinate 2,210 downwards.
CGGGAAATATCGGCTCAGAAGACGGCGTGAAGCAGATTGCGGAGCAGGCGGCGAAGCATCATATCCCGATCCGGGTAGGCGTCAATTCCGGCTCGCTGGAGCGGGAAATTTTGAAAAAATATGGCGGCGTGACAGCGGAGGGACTTGCGGAAAGCGCCTTGAAAAACGTGGCGATGCTGGAGCAATACGATTTTGATAATATCGTGATTTCCCTAAAATCCTCCGACGTCAAAATGAATTATGAGGCGTACAGGATCGTTGCAGAAAGGTCGGATTATCCGCTTCACATCGGCGTCACCGAAGCGGGTACGCCGTCGCGGGGCAAGATCAAGTCTGCGGCAGGAATCGGTGCGCTGCTTCTTTCAGGGATCGGGGACACCCTTCGCGTATCCCTTACCGCCGACCCGGTGGAGGAAGTGATCTTTGCAAAAGAATTGCTGGCGGCAATCGGCATCAGAAAAGGTGCGATTGAAATCGTATCATGCCCTACCTGCGGCAGGACAGAGGTGGATCTTGCGGCCATCGCCGGTGAGATCGAAAGGCGTATCGCGATGCTGGGCATGGAAGGAATGAGGCCTTTGAAAATCGCCGTCATGGGCTGTGCGGTAAATGGGCCTGGCGAAGCCAAGGAAGCCGATTTTGGCGTAGCCTGCGGCAAGGGCAAGGGCGTGATCTTTTCTGCGGGAGAGATCATCAAAACGGTGAAAGAAGAAGCGATTGCAGATGAAATCATAAACTTAGTGGGGGAATATGCGAAAGATACTGGCAAGCGTAGTTGACTTTTCGAAGCTGGGAAACTATAGGCAGGAAGATTTGATATTGGAAACGAAAAAAGCTGTAATTTCAGAAAAGAGCAGGACGCTCATGCTGGAATTAGAGCTTAATTTCGTATTGCCCTACGAGGCGGTTGATAAGTTTAAACGTACCCTTCTGGGACAGCTCAAAGGAGTTGAGGACATTGAGCTTGTGCTTACATACCGTGAACTGAAACAGGATACGGAGGAAGCGCTGGCTTTTTACATCGCGCATATGATCGCTTTGGTCAATGGAAAATATGCACACATTACGAAGACGATCTACCCAGACAGATGGCATCTTGCGGACGGGCGGCTTACGATTTATGCACTGGGGCAGACGGCGGTGGATCTGCTGAACAAGGAGATTGCGGGTAAATTCCAGCAGCTTCTGAAACGGGACTTGGGTTTGGATGCAGCGGTCGTATTCGAAAACGACAGCAAAGGCTATGAAACCGTGAGCATACAGATGAAGGAAAAGGAGAAGGCTGTTTATGCCGAGCATCAGGAGCAGGTCGCGGAGGCGAGGCAGGCTTTCCGGGGGAGTCTCGCAAATGCAGGCGGCGGGGCGTCAGGACAAGCGGGCAGCCATGCGCCAGGGCAGACAGGCGGAGGCGGCTTTGGCGCGAAAAACGGCAGTCCTTATAAGCGGAAGCGGCGGGATGCTTATCGGCCTGTAGAGGGAAACCTGATCATGGGCAGCGCGATTTATGGGCAGTCCATTCCCATTGCAGATGTCCATTCCGAAAGCGGCGTCGTCATCATTGAGGGCGAGCTGTTTAAAAAAGACAGCCGGACGACGAGAAGCGACAGCAAGCTGGTAAGCCTTTTTGTGACGGATAAGCGGACGAGCATCTGCGTGAAGGCTTTTACGCCTGATAAAAAATGGGAGGATATCGATACCCACCTGAATAAAGGCGACGGCGTGAAAATCAAGGGTCATGCGCAGTGGGACCGGTTTGACAACTGCGTGGCGATCATGGCCGACAGCATCGAAAAAGCAGAGAAAAAGGAGCGGATGGATACATACCCGCAAAAACGCGTAGAGCTTCATGCGCATACGAAGATGAGCGCTATGGATGGCCTCAATGATATCAAGCACATGGTGAAGACCGCCGAAAAATGGGGGCATAAAGCAGTCGCCATTACCGATCACGGCGTGGTGCAGGGTTTCCCGGATGCTTCTCATGCCGCCGGGGATATTAAAGTCCTCTATGGCTGCGAAGGATATTTGTTGGAAGACAAGGATCTGATCGGTGCGGATGGGACGATCAATTATAAGGGAAAGGGGACGAACCACGTTATCCTCTTTGCGAAAAACAGGGAAGGCCTGAAAAACCTTTATCGGCTCGTTTCCTTATCGCACTTGGAATATTTTTATAAAAAACCGCGCATTCCCAAATCGATCCTGACGAA
>CAJUEB010000091.1:2760-9273 GCA_910585135.1 uncultured Eubacteriales bacterium | reverse complement strand
AGGGGCAAACCGTGCGTTTACCGATGAACTCATCGGATATGATATGATCAACGGCGTTTACACCCTCAACAACGCTGGGGAATCACTCACGCTCACGCTGGACGCCAACATATGTGCGACCGCCTATAATGCACTTGCCGGACGAAGCGGAACAGTAGGCGTTTACAATTACGAGACGGGAGAAATCATATGTATGGTCAGTTCCCCTACTTATGATCCTGCAAGCCCACCTTCCTCTCCACCGGAAGGCGCATATATCAACAGATTCACTTCCTCTACTTTCGTCCCCGGCTCTACCTTCAAGCTCATCACTGCCGCCGCAGCCATCGAAAATCTTTCGGATGCTTATACATGGGAATTTAATTGTACCGGAAAGGTAGACTACGGACATGGAGACGACGTCACAGATTTGTCCGCCCACGGGACGGTAAATCTGTCCAAAGCCTTGGAGGTTTCCTGCAACTGTTATTTTGGACGCCTCGCGGAAAAACTGGGACCTGGGCTTATGGAAGAACAGATCAACAAAGCAGGGCTTACCGAATCGATCGATATCAACGGGATTAAAACCGCCAAAGGGACGTTTGACTATCCTTCGAGCGGCGTCAGCCTCGCCTGGACGGGAATCGGACAATGGAAAGACCTCGTAAATCCATGCTCTATGATGGTATACATGGGTGCGATCGCTAACGGCGGAGACGCTGCCATGCCTTATATCGTCAACCCGTCCTCTTTCGTAAAGAAAAAATTCCTTGAGCTGTCTACAACGGAATTTAAGCTTTCGACCAAACGAATGTTAAAACCCGCTACGGCGGAATCCCTAAAGGAAATGATGGCCAATAACGTGAAAAACCATTACGGATCGGATTCTTTTCCAGGGCTTGCGATATGTGCGAAATCCGGGACAGCCGAAGTCGGCGGCGGGAAAAAGCCACATGCCTGGTTTGTCGGATTTCTCGATGATCCCGAAAATCCGTACGCCTTTGTCTCTTTGGTAGAAAACGGAGGTTACGGTTCCAGCGTTGCCGGATCTGTCGCAAATACCGTACTGCAAAGCATCGTCAGCAGATGATGCTTTTTTCTTGCGCCCGCCTCCACCCGTTTCGCTTCTCACATTTTTCATTTCATACAGATTTAATCATTGCGGAAGCGGCGCATATTTGAATCGCCCGCACCGCGGGCCAGCGGAGCGGGCGTCCACCCGTCCACCACTACAGGCAGCGCGCCGTCATACGCCGGGCGGAAAATCCGCACCACTTAAAAGGCTGCCTGCCAGCTCATTTTAATCCGCCGGCAGACAGCCCTGTTCCCATCATAATCAATTTAATTATAAGTAAACGTGCAATTCTGGTCTATGACCTCAACCCACGACTGACCCGGCGTCAGCCTGAATTCATTGCCCTTTTCATCTGTAAATACAGTTCTCGAATCCAGGTTATCCCTTGACCAGCGCCCCTTCACCGCCACGCCGTTAGTAAGGAGAACCGCATCCCCGCCTGCACACATATCGATCCGCAGCCTGCCATAGCTATCGATCCTGCTGCTTTCGACCTTCTGCACCAGGATATTATCGACCGTAATCGGCTCGCCCGTTTCATGGTCTACATAGTCCTTCCCGCCATTGATCGTCCTGGTGTACTTCCCAGAGGCAGGATCATAAGTAAACTCGCACTTGCTGCTGGAATAATTAAAGGCAATCTTTGATGCGTTCTCGCCTTCATTGACCTGGCTGCCGCCGAGAAAACGGAACGGCTTGATTTCCTTCGGCTCATCCCACCAGCCCTTTGCATCTATTTCCGCCTTCACTTCGTCCCATTTAATATACGAATTATGCGGCGCGCTCTTATCGCTTACCCGATAAAAATTGCAATCGCTGTTCATGGCATTTATATACGGAACGACATCGGATAACAGATATTCCTTCGCCTGCGGGCTCCACCCATGCGCTAAGAAGATCGCCTGGTATTCTCGTGTCAAATCTACGAAATAAGGCCGGGTACTCCTTACCGGACCGAACGTTTCCGGAAACTCCCCGTAATAGACCGCCTGAAGCCTGGTTTGATTTCCCTCTACAGGAAATTCGTAAACCAAATCAGCCTTTGACAGCCACGACTGCGGCACGGCATCCCCTACATTATCGATCGACACCACCAGCGGCCTTGCCGCAAGTTCCTCAGCACAAACCTGCCCCGTCAGCGGATTTACCACTTCCTTTTTCGCAACAAGATCAGGCAGTCCGCCAAGCAGGCTTCCTCCCATCAAATACAACCCTACGCCGCCGATTACGGCAACGATTGCGACAACTACAATTCCGATCAGAAGCCCATCCTTGGATTTCTTTTTTCTTTTTTTCGCAGATTTTGCTCTTGCCATACTTCTACTTTCCCTTTCAGTCTTTATTTGCTATACTATATTGTAACACAAAAGGAGGTCTTCGTACAATGAAACATAACTTTTCCCCAAGGGGCGTATGCTCTACACAGATTGAATTCGAGCTGGATGGCAACACTGTAAGAAACATCCGTTTCCAAGGCGGGTGCAACGGCAACCTGAAGGCAATCGCCGCACTGGCCGACGGCATGACCGTCCAGCAGATCAAAGATAAGATCCTGGGCATTAAATGCGGGTTTAAATCCACCTCCTGCTCAGACCAACTAGCGCAAGCGCTGATCAGCGCACTGGAGAAGGAAAAGGCACAATAACAAAGCAGGAGGTTTCAGGGGAATGGGAAAATTTTTAATCAAAGCTTTTATCAAAAATCATGAAAACACTTCCGATCCAAAGGTGCGGGAACAATACGGCAAGCTGGCGGGCATCGTCGGCATCGTCTCCAACCTGCTCCTTTGCATCATGAAAATCGCAGTTGGCCTGATCGCCAAAAGCATCGCCATCGTCGCGGACGGGATCAACAATCTGGCGGACGCATCTTCCTCTATCATTACGCTGGTTGGCTTTAAGCTGGCATCAATGCCGGAAGATGAGAACCACCCATACGGGCACGCCAGGATCGAATACCTGAGCGGCCTGTTTGTCTCGATCGTGATCATCATTATCGGCGTGCAGCTGCTTCGGTCGTCCATCGATAAAATTCTGCATCCCGCCCCGGTACAGTCCGGCAGCATCACCATCCTGATCCTGGCAGTCGCTATCCTGGTGAAGCTGTGGCAATCCTTCTTTAATGTCCATATCGGCAAGAAAATTAAATCCGTAACTTTGATGGCCACCGCCGCCGACAGCAGAAACGATGTCATTGCAACGGCTGCCGTATTGGTGAGCATTCTCGTCAGCCATTTTACGGGTCTTCAAATCGATGGTTACATGGGCTGCCTGGTCGCCCTGTTTATCGTCTGGTCCGGCATCCAGCTCGTACGGGAAACCATCAGTCCCTTGCTGGGGGAAGCGCCCGACCAGGAGATGGTATGCGCGATCAAGGAAATCATGCAGCGCGAACCCGGCATATTAGGCGTCCACGACCTCATGGTACACAACTATGGACCGGGGAAAATCTTCGCCTCGATCCATATTGAAGTGGACGCGGACGGAGATTTGATGAAGAGCCATGACATGATCGACAACATCGAACGTATCGTCAAGGAAACACTTCACATCCAATTCGTCGCCCATATGGATCCGATCCGCACAAATGACCCGCTCATCATGAAAATGCGCACCGTAATTGCAGGTGCGCTGCTGCCGCTTCCCGGCGTGGAAGACATCCACGATTTCAGGATTGTAGCAGGTCCGACTCATACCAACATCATATTCGATGTTGTGCTGTCAACAGACTGCAAACTCCGGGAGGACGAGATCACCGCCGCCGCCAAAAAAGCCGCGCAGGCGATCGACGAAAGCTACTATATCGTCATTACCTTCGACAAAGCATATACCTATTTATAAGCGCTGCGCAGCATCTCGATTTCTTTCGCATATCCGTCCAGTTCATTTGGGGTTTCCAGAATACATGGAAGCCCTTTTAATTTCGGGTGATTGATTACCTTCACGATCGTTTCCGTCCCTAAATGACCTTCTCCGATCTTCGCATGGCGGTCTTTGCGCGCGCCAACCGGATTAAGGCTATCGTTGATATGCAAAGCGCACAGCTTCTGCAAACCGATGATACTGTCAAACTGCGCCAAAACACCGTCCAGATCATTTATAATATCGTATCCGGCATCACTGACATGGCAGGTATCCAGGCACACGCCAATCTTATCCTGATGATGAACGCCATCGATGATCGCCTTCAATTCTTCGAACCTGCCGCCGATTTCACTGCCCTTGCCCGCCATGGTTTCCAGCAGGATCGTGGTTTGCTGCTCCGGCTTTATAATACGGTTCAAAAGCTCTATAATCAGGGCAATTCCCTGTTCCGTTCCCTGCCCCACGTGACTTCCCGGATGAAAGTTATAATAATTTCCCGGGATATATTCCATCCGCTTCATGTCATCCTCCATGGCAAAAAAGGCAAAATCCCTCACCTTTTCCGTCGCCGAGCATGGATTCAGGGTATATGGCGCATGTGCGACCAGCTTGCCAAAGCCATTCTCCGCCGCAAGCGTTAAAAACCGCTTGGCATCCTCCGGATCGATCGCCTTTGCCCCACCGCCCCGCGGATTGCGGGTAAAAAACTGAAACGTATTCGCTCCTATCCTGACCGCTTCTTTTCCCATGTGTTCAAAACCCTTCACGGACGATAAATGACAACCAATATACAACATATGTTATTCCTTTCGTTTTTTCAAATACAAGCCTCCGCAAACGCACACCGTACACGGAATCGTCAGCAAAATCGCCAGGCTTCCAATCAACGCCTGCAAAAATTCGACCACGATAGCCTCGCGATTAAGCAGATCCATCGCTGAGGTCGAAAAGGTCAGAAGGATCATGATGCTGCAAAGAGAGCTTCCAATATAAGCCAGCACCAGGGTATTTGCCATCGTCCCCATGATATCCCGCCCGATGCTCATGCCGCTTTTATAAAGCTGGCGGAAGGAAATGTCCGGAACGTGTTCACTCAGCTCAAATAAAGAGGAAGAAATATCCATGGCAATATCCATGATCGCTCCCAATGCGCCGATAACGACCGCAGCGAAAATGATTGCCACCAGATCCATCGGCTTATCGGAATTCAACATCGTCAGGTAATACGAATGCTCATCGACAAATCCCGTAAGTTCCATCACGCCGCTCATGATGTATGTACCGGCCGCCGCGATCAGCGACCCTGCCGCACAGCCAATAATCGTCGCCAGCGTTTTCTTGCTGATCCCGTTAATCAACACCAGCGTCATGATGATGGTAAACAGGCAGGTGATTGCCGCCAGCAAATACGCATTGAAGCCCGCCATCACCGCAGGCACGAAAACAAAGAATACAAAAGAAAAAGTAAAAATCAAGGAAATCAACGTATTGACGCCTTTCCACCTGCCGATCAGCAAAACCAGCAGCATGAACACCGCCGCTAAAATAATGACCTTATCGAGACGATAATAATCGCTGAACTGCCAGGTATTTTCCATTCCGGCATCCGCAGAACGAAGCAGCAAGATTTTATCCCCCGGTTTCACGCTCTTGACATACTCACTCCCTGCGTACATGCCATCGATCATCTGCTGTGCCGTGACCTCGTCCCCTTTATATTTTCCATTCAAGATCCTGCATTTAAAATCTACGATCGTGCTTTCATAAACGGTTTCACCGCCCAGGTTCGTCTCATCGCTGGACTCGGCCATCACCTTTAGGACCTCTCCCCTGGCGGCATCGTCCTTCGTCGTACTAAAAAACGACAATTCCTTCGTTACCACCCGGTTGCCCGCCAATATAAAAGTAATGGAAAAAAACACGGTAAGCACCCATACGATTGCCTTTTTTACGTCAAACGCTTTTTTCCCGTTATGCATCTTTTGCTACATCCCTTCCCTTATCTTATATGCATGATATAGTTTGAGAGGGCTTACGCCCTCTCGTTTTATCAGGTTATTTCATTCCATATGGCACACTTCGTTCACCGTTCACGCCACTAGCTGCAGCAAATGAGCGATTCACTCCCATCAAGCTAATTCATCCTGCTTCTCAAACGATTCCACCCTGCCAAACTGCCCATTCGTCCATCTGCCGGCCCGATCATTCAACAGGGGAAAAGTCCTCAGCGCCGCGTCCGCAAAGCGGACAGGTGAAGCCATCCGGCAGCGCGTCTCCTTCGAATACATATCCGCAGATATTGCACACGAAACCCTTTGACGATGTATTTTCCGATGCGCTGCTTCCATCAGCATTCTCGCCAGCATCATCGGCCGCTTTTCCATCAACGTCCTTTCCCGCAGCTCGAGCCGCAAGCTCAGCGGCCAGTGCCATAACCTGCTTCGTGCTGTCTTCATTCAAAGCGGATTTTATCGTCACATTGTTTTCGAGCATCGTAAGCTCCTTAGCCTCTGCAAGATACTTTTGCATCTTTTTCGTTGCGGCAGGCGCCCACGAGCCGTTTTCGATAAACGCCACCGTCCTGTTTTGGAAATT
>CAJUEB010000091.1:0-2750 GCA_910585135.1 uncultured Eubacteriales bacterium | reverse complement strand
GGTCAAATGGTCGATGAACTGCTTCATAAATGGGAAAATATCGGAATTATATGTGGTAGTCGCCAATACCAGTCGGTCATATCGGAACGCATCCTCTACAGCCTCCGCCATATCGCATCTGGCCAAATCATTGACAACTACATTCTCTACGCCCAGTTTAGAAAGCTCCTGGGCAAGCAGCTCAACTGCTTTTTTCGTATTGCCGTATACCGATGTATAGCAGATACATACGCCCTCCGTTTCCGGCCGGTAGCCAGACCAGAGATCATACAGATGAAAGTAATCATCCAAGTCTTTATCCAGCGCCGGTCCATGAAGCGGGCAGATCACATCGATCGCAAGCGCCTCAGCCCTCTTCAGCACACGCTGTACCTGCGCGCCGAATTTTCCGACAATGCCTATGTAATAGCGCCTTGCCTCACACGCCCAGTCCTCCTCTACATCCAATGCGCCGAATTTTCCAAATGCATCAGCGGAAAAAAGCACCTTCTCAGAGGACTCATAGACCATCATTACCTCCGGCCAGTGAACCATCGGTGCAAACAGGAACGTCAGCGTATGGCTTCCCAGCGCCAATGTCTGTCCATCCTCTACAACTAATGTATGCGCAAGCGCAAGACCAGGAAAAAACTGTTCGATCATCTGAAAGGTCTTCTTGTTCCCAACAACGGTCGTATCAGGATATTTCTCGATTAAGCTTTGGATCGAAGCGGAATGATCCGGCTCCATATGCTGGACGATCAGATAATCCAGTGTCCTCCCGCCTAACGCTTCCTCTACGTTAGCAAGCCACTCTGCCGTTTTTTTCTGCTCGATGGTATCCAGAACGGCCGTTTTATCATCTAAGATCACATATGAGTTGTACGCCATGCCGTTTGGCACTGCGTATTGTCCTTCAAACAAATCAAGTTCATGGTCGTTAGCCCCTGCATAAATAATGGAATCCGTTATTTTTTTCAACATTTCTCATCCCTCCTGAGTTGTCATAATACTAGTTACTGTAGAATTTTGATTGTGTCCCCGGCCTTTACTTTGCCGGACTTCAAAATTTTGATAAAGATGCCTTCCCGCGGCATGACGCAGTCCCCGGCCAGCTCCCGGATCGCACATCCATGATGGCATTCCTTGCCGATTTGCGTCACTTCGCCCTCCGCAGCCCCGATCTGTATCCTCGTTCCGACCGGAAGCTGGTGAAGGACAATGCCTTCCGTCAGTATATTTTCCGCAAAATCGCCGTTTTTCAAGGTAAAGTCCAGCGATTTCTGCACCTTGGCTACGCTTTCTGCCGCCAAAAGGCTCACCTGCCGATGCCAATTTCCCGCGTGCGCATCGCCTTCAATGCCATGATCGGTTTTGAGATAAGCTTCTGCGATTTCATGCTTCTGTTCGCCTTTTTTTTCACTGATGCAGACAGCCTTCACAATCCCTTCTGCTTTCATAATGCCTTCCCCCGCTTTTCCGCTTTCATTCGTATGCCCCAGATTACCTGCATTTCCTGCGTTAGCCGCATTTGGCAAATGCATCGCTGCACAATCCCCTGCCTCGCCAAGCAGCACCTCGACACCATGGCGAATCGGCTTTATCACTGCCTCTAAACACTCACTGGCCGCTTTTCTGCTGCCCGGCAGATTAATGATCAGCGTCCGCTTCCGCAACCCTGCGGCTGCCCTGGACAGCATTCCCATCGGCGTTATTTTCATGCTTTCTGCCCGCATCGCTTCCGGAATCCCCGGCACTTGTCTATCCACTACTGCCAGCGTTGCTTCCGGCGTCACGTCACGCATCGAAAAACCCGTACCGCCTGTTGTAACGACAAGGGTCACGCCAAGCGAATCTGCACATTTTATCAGCTCGCCCTTGATTTGCTCCATATCATCGGGAATCAAATTCCGATATGCGATCTGCCATTCGTTTTTTTCCAATATCGCTGCGACAGCGTCACCCGCTGTGTCCTCCCGCAGTCCCTGCGCGCCTTTATCGCTCATGGTAATGACCGCCGCTTTATATTCCATAATCGCTCCTTTCGCCGAAATCATTTCATTTATATTGTATCAAATAGACGTTGCGTCGGCATCTCATCGTCTATTTGCGATATTAATTTTCTTCCCGTCCCCCGCAATCCTCTATTTCAATTTTGCGTTTCGCTTTCCCTTGCTGCCTGCGCCCGGTGAAAATCCCCGCTCTTGCCGCCTTTCTTGGAAAGAAGGCAAACTTCCTCGATCACCATATCCTTTTGAACCGCCTTGCACATATCATAAATGGTAAGGGCAGCAGTAGAAACGGCCAGCAACGCTTCCATTTCCACACCGGTCACGCCCTTGCACCTGACCTCTGCCTGAATCTCCACCGCCAGATCTGCCTCGTTCATTTCGAATGTGATGTCGATGCCTGTCAGCATCAACGGATGACACATCGGGATGACCTCCCATGTCCTCTTCGCTGCCATGATTCCTGCAACCTGCGCCGTTCCCAGCACGTCACCCTTTTTCATGCCGCCGCTTTTGATCCGATCAAACGTTTCACGATTGACAAGCACCCGTCCTGCCGCCACCGCTACCCGCTCCGTTTCTGCCTTCTGGCCTACATCTACCATCCGCGCACGACCAGCTTCATTAAAATGCGTAAAATCCGCCATCCGTATCCTCCCCGCTTATCTACCCGCCAATGCGGTTCATATCCCTGCCTGCATGACTAGGGTTGTCCGCATCGAGCATCCCATGCATCTGCGGCTTGTCCAAAATCGCCTTCCG
>CAJUEB010000090.1 GCA_910585135.1 uncultured Eubacteriales bacterium | reverse complement strand
ATCCAGCGGCAGATCAAGATGCTCTTCCGTCAAGCATCCGCCGGAAGGTCCGCCGATCTGCACTGCTTTGAATTTTTTGCCTCCCCTGATACCGCCGCCAATGTCGTAAATTACCTGCCTTAACGTCGTTCCCATCGGCACTTCGATAAGACCTGTATTGACGATGTTCCCTGTCAAGGCGAACGCTTTCGTTCCCGGGCTTTTTTCCGGGCCGATGGTTTTGTACCAGTCGGCTCCTTTTTCGATGATGACTGGAACGTTTGCGAACGTTTCAACGTTATTGAGCAGCGTTGGTTTGCCAAACAGTCCTTGCTCTACCGTCCTTGGCGGCTTTACACGAGGCATTCCCCTGTAGCCTTCGATTGATGTCGTCAATGCGCTGCCTTCGCCACAGACGAACGCGCCTGCGCCCTTTACGATTTGGAGATGGAAGCAAAAATCCGTACCGAGGATGTTCTCTCCCAAAAGCCCGATTTCTTCCGCTTGTGCGATGGCTTTTTCGAGACGCTCTACGGCAAGGGGGTATTCGGCTCTTACATAAATGTATCCTTCCGTTGCCCCGGAGGCGTAGCCTGCGATCATCATGCCTTCCAGCATTCTATGGGGGTCGCCTTCCATGATGCTTCTGTCCATGAATGCGCCTGGGTCGCCTTCGTCGCCATTGCAGACCACGTATTTAACGGGGTTTTTCTGCGCTTTGACCTGACTCCATTTCCTTCCCGCGGGGAAACCGCCGCCTCCTCTGCCGCGGAGGTTGGAATCGGATATGGTTTTTATGATGTCGTCACGCTCCATGTCAAAGAGGCATTTTTCGAGCGAGCTATAGCCGCCATAGGCGATGTATTCCCGAATGGCTTCAGCATCGATTTGCCCGCAGTCTTCGAGGATGATTCTCGTCTGGTGCTTGTAAAACGGAATTTCTTCTTGAACCGGGTACTGAATCCCATCCCTTGTATAAATCAGCCTGTCCACGACTTCATCGCCTGCGATGGATTTTTCGAATATTTCATCGCAATCGCTCGTTTTGACTTTCAAGTAAAACAGCTTAGCTGGCTCGATGCGAAGGACAGGTCCCATTTCGCAAAACCCGTGGCAGCCGCTTTTTTTCAGCCCGATGCTTTCGCCGCAGCTATCGGCTTCCAAGGAGATTTCGCAGTTCATGCTGCTGTTTTCGATGCGTTCTTTCAGATGCTGGTAAATTTCCATTGATCCGCCGGCAACGCATCCCGTTCCGCCGCATACATATACTTTTTTCTTCTGCTGTTCCAGATGCTTTAGGAACGTTTCCCGATACTGGATCAGTTCTGTCCTGTTATTTATCTTCATCGATGTTCCTCCTATTTCAGCTCTGCTAAAAGCGACTTGGCAGATTCAGGCGTCATTGCGGGATATACCTTGTCGTTTATCGTCATGACTGGGGCTAGCCCGCATGCACCGAGGCATGAAACGGTTTCAACGGTAAAGAGCTGGTCGTCGGTCGTATTTTTGCCATCGGTAAGAGACAGCTCTTTTCTGAGTGCGTTTAAAATCGGGATAGACTTTCTGACGTGACAGGCAGTCCCATCGCAGATCCTAATCACATATTTGCCCTTAGGCTCTAGTGAAAAATTTTCGTAAAAGGTCGCGACGCTGTAAATTTTAGCGATGCTGACGTTGATGCTGTCTGCCAGATATAACAGAGCGTCCTTGGGAAGATAGCGGTACTCTTCCTGGATATCCTGCAAAATTGCAACGATCGGCTTGCTTGGCTGGTGACGTGCTACGATTTCATCGATGGTTTTGCACATCTTTTCGTGATCCATGGTAACCTACCTTTCTTTCAAAAAATTGATACGTTTTTCACAAAACGGATGCAAAGATTGTCTTATATTTGTAACAATATTCTATCTGAATGGGTCGTATTTGTCTAGACGAGGGCAGTAAAAACATGACAAGCTTGTCGAATTCAGCAAATAAGTGATATTCTCTTGCGGTTTTGCTGGCCGACAGTCGAAAAAATTTAACAAGTTTGGGATGAATCTTTTAGAAAGGGCGTTAAATGATTAACAGCGAGTGGCGAAGCGCATTGCGGCAAGCGGTATTCCTGCCGCAACTTTGTTTTTTGAGACCGTGAAGGGGGAAATGGGAGATGCAGGGCGGCATGCTTTGAATCCCTCTTTTGCCGTGCCTACTGGCAGTCCTTTGGCTTTTCTTCGTACCATTTTTTCTTGGTAAACCAATAACAGATCGGTACGAGATACATATAAAAAGCATATGGGATTGCCGAAAAATCCACATTAAAAAACGTCAGGGGAACGGAACAGCCGATGCTCCATGGAATCATGCAGGCGATAAGAATGACCGAGTTTTCCATATCGATAGCAAGCTCCTCCAGGCAGCCGCCGCCGTCCAAATACGGCTTTTTTAACAGGCCGCAGCACATCAGCGAAGCAATGGTTTGGTTGCAGAAAACGGCTGTTGTGCCAACGCTTATAAGAACCATGATGGAAAAGCGGCCGATTTTCGTGCATGCGGAGGCGAGCCTTTCCTGAAGCGTTTCCAGCATTTTTGTACCCTCAAAAATCCCCGAATAGGAACAGGAAATGATCAGGATGACGACGATTTCAAGCATGGATACAAGTCCTCCGCCATTGAGAAGAGCGGTTAGGCCATCTCCGTTTGCTTCATACCCGGTGACGCAGATTTTTAAAACCTCCCAAAGCGGGATTCCCTGTACCAGCCAGGCGACGAGGATGCCGCTTGTGATGCTGAGCGCCATGGAAAGAAGCACGCTGACCTTGAGGATGGGGAGCAGGAGCATGATGATCGCGGGGACAAACGCCCATAAGGATAGGTTAAAATCCCGCTCGAAGGCAGCCAGAAGCTCCGGGTCAACATGCGTGATGGGATTTCTAAAAGACAGCGCCGCATAAAGCATACAGCAGGCGAGGAGCGGAAGCAGTCCTGTTTTCATCATGATTTTAACATTATCGAATATTTTCGTCCCGGTAATCCCTGCGACCATGTTGGCGCTTGAAGAAACAGGGGAACAGCGATCTCCAAAATATACGCCGGACATGAGTACGCCTGCCGTCAGGACGGGATCTACGCCGCCGCTTCTTGCCAGCGTCATGAAGATAACGCCAACCGTTCCTGCGACTCCGAAAGAAGTACCAAGGGCATAGCTTAAGAGACATGACAGCAGAAATGTGATGATTAGAAACAGGGAGGGCGTGATAATGCGGATGCCGTAATACACAAAAATAGTAATCGTTCCGCATGCCCGCCATACTGCGGTGATGAACCCGATGACGCACATGACTTCGATGACGATGAGGGAATCCTTCGTGCCTTTTGCACCCATGATACAAAGCTCCTTAAGCCCAAAGCCTCGTTTAAGCCCGACAATCATGAAAGCAATTAAACCGACCAGAAGCGCAATGGTCATGGTAAAGTCTTTTATGAGGGCAGCCAGCATGACTGCGGTAAATAATAGAAATGCAAGGAGAAGATCCATCATAACCCCCTGTTGAATGCGGTTAGAACGTATGAATTGGCCGCCTGCCCATTTTGAATACGGTTAGAACGCATGAGGCAGCCGCCTGCTCATTTGCAAAATGACGCCGATATGTAGCGGCGATGTGCGTTAACGACGCCTTCTGCCGTTTTCTCGTCTGTAAAATGGCACAGAGTATGCAGTGTTTCATTTTTACAAAATGAAGCAAAGTATGCGGTCTTTCGTTTTGCGATCATGCAACAAAGCTTGACGGCGCGCAAAACTTATGAGGTGCAAAACCCATGAGATATAAAACTCATGGGATGCAGAACCCATGGGGCAGGCTTTGTTTTTATTATTATACATGAAAATCGCAGTGCGGGGCAATGTTTGTTGAAAAATTTGATTTTATGGAAAGGGGAACGCATGGTATGGCAATACGAAGCAGGCAGTGACAGAGACGATTCGCGCTTGCAAAAGCAGAAATGCACTGAAGGAATATCTTGAAAGTAACGTAACGACAAATAGCAGGAAAAAGGCACATGGCACGATCAATGCAGACCACGTGCCTTTTTTATTCAAACAGCATCAATACATTTATTCCTCTGCTCCGGGAATAATACCGCCATAGGCTGTAAACTTATGTTTAAAAGAGGATTGAAAATCAGGAAGTAAAACGGAGGCGGTATTATGAGAAAAATTAAAGTGGTGCAGTATGGCTGCGGCAAGATGAGTAAGTACACGATGCGTTATCTGTATGAGAATGGTGCGCAGATTGTGGGCGCGATCGATGTGAACCCGGAAATCATAGGGATGGACATCGGTGATTATGCCGGGCTGGGCGTTAAAACAGGCGTTACGATCAGCGATAACGCGGATGAGGTGTTGGATGATACAGACCCGGATATTGCGGTTGTGACCTTGTTTAGCCTTGTCAGTGATTGCTATGATCATTATGTGAAGTGCCTCAGCAGGGGAATCGATGTGATCACGACGTGCGAGGAAGCGACTTACTGCTGGACGACAGACCCGGTACGCGCTAATAAGCTGGACGTCATCGCGAAAGAAAATAGCTGTACTTTTGTCGGAAGCGGGATGGAGGATACCTTCTGGGTGAATATGGTGGGGATGGTAGCGTCAAGCTGCCACACCATTGCGAAAATTGAGGGTGCGGTAAGCTATAACGTGGAAGATTACGGGCTTGCTCTTGCAAAGGCGCACGGAGTTGGGCTGACTGCGGAAGAGTTTGAAAAGCAGATCGCGCATCCAGAGACGATAGAGCCCTCCTATGTGTGGAATTCAAACGAAGCGCTGGCATCCAAAATGGGCTGGACGATTAAAAGCCAGACGCAGAAATGTGTGCCGTATTATCATGATGAAACGATATATTCATCAACGCTGGGAAAGGACATCCCGAAAGGTCATTGTATCGGCATGGCTGCGGTGGTGACGACGGAAACTTTCCAAGGCCCGGTCATTGAGACGCAATGTATCGGTAAAGTATACGGTTCTGATGATGGGGATATGTGCGACTGGAAGATAACAGGAGAACCGGATACGGCATTTCATGTGGTGAAGCCTGCCACAGTGGAGCATACCTGCGCTACCATTGTAAATAGGATACCGAGTGTGTTGCGCGCGCCGACAGGGCTGGTAACAGTGGATGAGCTTGATGAGATCGAGCATTTGACCTATCCGATGGAGTTTTATTGTTAAGGCGGAAAGGAGGCATAGCCTGCGTGAATCCTTTGCGCAGACGATGCATGAAAGCACTATGGGGAGGACGGACTACCGTGACGGCAGCATGAGTCACCTGCCGCCTTGGTTGTCGGTTGGTTTGCTGGCCGTCTGTCTTCCTAGCTGTGGCTAACTTGCCGGCCAGTTTGCCGGCTTTTTCTGTCTGCGATTCTCTCAAAAAGAAAAAAATCTTTATTTTGAGAGAATTTAAGGGATAATTTGGTAAAAATCAGGCTTAAATGCATGACCGCAGGGGGCGATTCTCTGAAAATTTTTTAAAAAGGAATTTATAGAGAAAATCGCCCCTGTTTTTCTCTGGATTCTAAATAAATTATCAAAATCCAGAGAATCCGGGTCATCGACACATAAAATAGCTGGCGAAAGAGCCGGATTTTCTCTGAAAAAACGATTTAAAAAATTTTTCAGAGAATTGGTGGGGCAGGATAAAGGTATTGTGAGCAGGATAAGGATAGGCGGGCGGGATAAGAAAATTGCGGGCGGGGAATTGATGAAAAAGCCTGAGAAAGCACGGCTTGGATTGATAAGCGCGATTGAGGTGATGATAGGAGATGGAGCGGATTGCTTCTTCGCTTTCGTCACCGGCAATTCAAGCCGCTCCTTTTAGATGATGGGCGGGGTAGCTCGCTGCTTCGTCTTTGCCATCAATAATCTGCTCCACTCGTTCCAAAAGAACAGAAATCCGGGAACCCCACGCTTTTTGGCCATTTGGGGAATTCCCGGATTTATTTGTTCTTTTTTATATTTTACGAGTGATCGTGCCTGTAGCTATGGAATTTGAATGGGTCGCTTCTTTATTTCATGGGTGATTGTGACGATTTTACCTGCGAAATCTGTAGGCGCATTTCTTTCGTCAATTTTGTTTTTTATAACGGGTGAATATCATTGGAGCTGTTGACAAACTACCCGCTAAAGAGGCAAGTTATTTGTTTGTAACCATATATAGTTTATCAACAACTCCATCATTTCCTATAAAATATGACCCGGTTATCGTTTCAAATGCAGGGATATGATAATGAATCGGAGCGAAAGGCTTCGTCTTCTAATTCAAAAATGTTATCGTTTCCTGCGCAGGAGTACGACAATGGATAGCCCGGATAAAAGCGCAAGCATACATAGGAGCGTTAGATGGGTAAGGCTTATGGCGTCCGCTGTTTTCAAGCCGTGACCGCCGCCATTTCCTGATAAACCGCTGCCCGGATCTGTGCCTGTGCCGCCATTTCCATTATCCCCTGCGCTGTCGCCAGCTTTTTGGATCGTATATTCCTTTACGAGCTGCGTCATATCTCTCGGCAGAATATAATTTTTATTGGAAAGAGATACCGCTGCCGCTCTGTACGTTCCCGGCTCGCTGCGATTTCCATTCACTACCTTTACATCACACGAATCTCCTGCGACAAGTCCATTTGCCCGCGCTGTAACGCTGACAGGATTTCCCGTATAATAAAGCCTTGAAGCATCTGACCAGGCTAGCTTGACTTCCTTCTGGTGTATCCACAGGGTTGCAGGGACTACCGTTACATCATAGCTGTGATTGCCGCAGCTTTCCTTCTCGATGCGATACGTCCCGGCAGGGCTTTTGATCCGGTTTCCGTCAGGCTGGCTTGTATTATCAGCATTTATCGCCGAAAGTGTTAGTTTTAGTCCCGCCTTGCTATCTCCGCTTACGAGCTGCGTTTCATCCAGTGTAAAGGAAAGACTGGTTTTCTCGCCGTACGTTTTTTCCGTGCTTTCGGCATAGGCGGTAATTTTCTTTGGCTTTACGAATACCGAGACTTCTTTCCATACTGGTTGCGCCGCAAGATCGACAGGCGTAAATTTCAGATAGTATTTGAAAATACCTGCGCTGCTTGGCACAATATTTTCGATCGTCTGACTGGAATAATTCCCGGATACAAAGGAGAATGTGCCGTCTCCCGCCGCCAGGATCAGCTCCGCTTCTGCAAGGGACTGCCCATACGTCATCACCGCTGCATTTGGCATATTGTAATCGTTCGCATCAATTCTGCGGACGAGATACTGCCTGTGCAGAGGATTTTTCAGAGGATCTTCGTCGTCCGGCGGGTCTGGCTCGTCCGGCAGGGTATAGTTAAATCGATCTGCGCCTGTAAGTCCTGTTATTTCGGCGTTGAAAATTTTTAGCTGGTCAGAGCCTGCCATCCAGCTCGGCGTAGCTGTTCCGTCGCTTTCCACAGTGGGCTTGCAGTCGTCATCTGCTTTGACCAGATTTACGATATCGGCAGAAGGTGTGGGATCGCCGACTTTCAGCGAAGGCTGGATGTTCCATCGGAATGCTGCCTTCAGGGGGTTCACTTTCAGTGTGCCATTTTTAAACTGAAGATCGTAGTTATCGTTTCGTTTTACGGTATCGGAAACGCTGATTTCGTAACCGCCGACATCGCAGTCAAATTTATCGCCATCTCCTGCCGTCAGGGAAAACTGGAATTCATCAGCGCTGTCACCGCCCACAAGCTGCGTTTCGTCCATGCTCCATGTCAGCTCTGGCGTATTCTGGCCGTAGGTCTTTTGCTTATCATCTGTGGTTATGGTCAGCGGTTTTTGGTTGACTGTTACTTGGACTGGTTGTTCCATGCTGTTGTAGTTGGTCCTATCGTTTGGCGTGAATACCATCGTTCTCGTCTGCCCGTTGTCGGATACCTTGAGTATTTCGCCGCCGTTTTTAAATCGGAAGCTTCCGTCTCCGCTCTGTCCTGATAAAACCGCCTGGCTGAGCGTATCCCCGTATGTGAGCGTTGCCGACGCAGGGAACGTTACCGCAGGATCGGCTTTGGTGATTTCATAATCGAATACCAACTGCTTTTTATCTGCGGGGAGGCGGTAGTTCTTGTTGATTGACTTGTCCCCGTTGATCAAGGCGACTGCGAATGCTTTGTATTTGCCCGCGTTGATTGCTGTCCCGCCAAGCACGGCGACGCTGCATTCGCCCGCGCGGGCACAGTTAGCAACCGTAGGGGTGATATTGACCGAGCTGCCGCTATAAGTATATTCGGTTTGACTCGGCCATTCGATCTCGGCGGTGCGCCGCAAGACTTTTAGGCTTGCGGGAATTACCGAGACATCGTAATTGTCGCTCGCACAGGATGCCTTTCCGATCTGGTAAGTGCCTGCATCGCAGTATTGGTCATCGCCTGCTCCTGCCGTCAGCGTTAGCTTAAGGTCGTCTTTCGTATCGCCTTGCGCAAGCTGCGATTCATTGAAGCGATAGGTCAGGTCAGGCGTTTCATTCCCGTATGTTTTTTCTTTGGCATCTGCCCTGACAGTAATCGGTTTTTTTGAAACCACGACTGTAACCTCGCCCGGCATGGCATGCTCTGTTCCGGTACCTTTTGGCCGGTAGACCATATTATATTGATATGTTCCCGCTTTCGGCATATCATCCCCGGCGGGTTTTCTATCTTTCATAAAAATGAATTCACCGTCGCCGCAAGCACCTGAGAACGTGGCTTCCGAAAGCCTTTGCCCATATGTCAAAAACGCTTTTTCCGGGAATGTGAAATTATCCGCATCCGCCCTCCTGATGTAGTAATCGATCGACGTTTCATCCGGGAGCTTGTAATTGTCGCTGTCTTCCCCTTCCAGATCTGTAACCGTTGCCGTATACTTCGTTGGCGCTTTGTCAGGATCGTCAGTAAAGCTCGGTTCGGTTTCCTTTCCACCCACGACTACAGCCTTGCAATCGTCCCCGCTAAGCAGGCCGAGAAGCTCTGCCGTTACGTTTACTGGGTCTCCCGTATATACTAGGTTTTTCGTATCGCTCCATTTGATGCCCACCGGCTTTTGATTTACCGTCAGGCTTCCGCCCGTGAACGTTACCACATAATTGTCCGAATGATAATCCCCCTTGATGGCATATCCGCCGGCAAGTAGCTTTTCCGGGTCTGGGGTAAGCTCCAAAGTGATTCCAAGGTCTGCCGCCGTGTCATCGCCGACAAGCTCCCATTCATCAAAGCTGTAGGTAAGTTCTGGTTTTGATTCGCCATAGGTGATCTCTTTATCGTCGATCTTGACGGGGATTTCTTTTTT
>CAJUEB010000089.1 GCA_910585135.1 uncultured Eubacteriales bacterium | reverse complement strand
TGCTGACCAGCGGGGAGGCTTGTGCAAAGCATTTTGGCGAGGCATTTGGCTACGATGCGGATCACATGGCGGTGATGTCGCTTCCGCGCGTGGACAAATTGACTGATCTTTTGCTGCGGGAGGAAACGATTCAGAAGATCTACCGGAAATACCCGGAATTTCGCGAAAAAAAAGTTGTCGTCTATGCGCCGACCTTCCGAAAAGGGCGGGATATTTCTCAAGAAATTTCAGCCCTCGCTGATGCTTTTGATGCGAATGAATACGTTTTTGTCCTGAAACGGCATCCGCTGATGTCCGTGGGAATGGTCAATGGCATTGTCGATGAAACTTTCACAACCATAGAAATGATTTTTGCTGCGGATTATGTGATCTGTGATTATTCCGCAGTTGTTTTTGAGGCGGCAGTGGTTGGAAAACCGCTGTTTTTCTATACCTTCGATTATGATGCGTATGGTGTCAGCCGGGATTTTTATATCGATTACCAGGTGGAAATGCCCGGCGTTATCTCGCCTGATCCGATTGCCTTGGCAAATGCGGTCGCTTCCGAAGAGTACGATTTGGAGCGGGTGCGTGCGTTCGGGAAGAAATACGTGCAAAATCAGCACGGGTGCAGCGACAAGTTGGCGGATTTTATATGTTCTAGGCTGTAGGTGTAGTGGAATTTCATGTAATGCGCAGATTCTTGGGACAAATGAAAGCGTTTATTTAATGTTCCTTTTTTCTGATCGTGATTATGAAGATGAGCTTTTGGAATTATGCATCATAGGAGACAATGTAAATCTAATGTGCACACAACAATCTAAACTTGTGAAATAATTACGGAAGCAATAAAAGATATACAGGGAAATTGGAATAGCGACCTCTCATATTCAAATTAATAATTATAGCAGAATAGTTATCTCGTAATATTTAAACGGAATTAGCGATAATGATATTCCCTTTTAACGGAGAGCAGAATGAAAGAAAAGCTAAATGTTAAAGAACAGATTGAGCATATGAAATCTAAAGGAGTCCAATTCAATATTATCGTTGAAGAAGAGGCAGACAAGTATTTAAGTGAAAATACATATTATTTTAAGTTAAAGTCATATGCACAGAATTACGATAAATACAGGACAACAGATAAGCGAGGTCAGTATGTAAATTTAGAGTTTGCTTACTTAAAAGATTTAGCCATCATTGATATGCATTTACGACATTTTATACTTAAAACATCTATAGACTTGGAACATGCATTAAAGACAAGTTTTTTAATGGATTTTAATGAATCGGAAGACAACGGGTATACCTTAGTCGAAAAGTTTTTATTGGAAAATCCTGATATAAAGGAAGGTATAAAAAAGAAAAAGGAAAACTCATATACGAAGGATTTAGCAAATAAGCTAATGGAAGATGGGTTTGCTATATGGAACATTGTTGAACTATTGTCTTTAAAGGATTTTTTAAGGATGTACAATAGATTTTCTGAAGAATATCCGAATGCATTAAGCGGACATAATATGTATTATCCTATGCAGGCAGTAAGGAAGTTAAGAAATGCATCGGCACATAGTAATTGTTTAATAAATTCATTGAGAAAGCCTTATTCAGGTAAGCCGAGATATAATAAAAAAGTGGATGTATTCATCAAAAGAATTCCGGGGATAGATAAATTAGCTATTCGACATAATATGTCCAATCAAGTAATTTATGATTTTGTAACAATGATTTATCTTGTCGACAATTTGATTAAAAGTCAACCAATGAAAGCAAGGATAATTTCTGAAATACATGAGTTAGTTCATGGACGTATGGTAAAGAATGCAGATTATTATAAAAGAGAAAGTTCGATTTGTAGTGCATATTCTTTTATTCAAAAAATAGTTGATTTTCTGGCTGTAAAAACATATAATAATAAAGAAATATAAAAACATAAATGTTTTAATCGAGGGGGCATCCGTGCTATCTCGATTTTTTTTAGGTAGCAAAGGCAGGAAAAGAGGTATACACCTAATGCATTGTTTCATTGGTTTTGCTTTTTTTGTTGAAATTATACCATATATCTTGACAAGAGATTCTCACTTTTTATCCCTTGCCCCTATTGAAATTCGTTGCATTTTCATATATGATTAACTATGGTATTTTAAGGTCGTTTGAGGGTGAATTATGAATGTATTGGTGCTTTATTTGTCCATAACCGTTATCGGCTATTTTATCGGCGCTTTTCTTACGAGAAAAGGCATCGCATTAAAGGGAATGAGTATCATGCAGACGGTCGCTATCATTGCGCTGGTTTTTCTCATGGGCAGCCGGATCGGGGCGGATCGTTCGATCGTAAAGTCCCTTGATTCGATCGGACTTGCCGCATTCGTCATGACCTTGTTTATCTTGGCGGGAAGCGTCCTCTCCGTTTTTCTGACGAGAAAGCTTCTGGGTTTTGATAAAAGAGGCAATCTTGTAAAGCTTGCGGGGCCGGGGAAAGAACCGAGGGAGCGTTTTACCAGCGAAATCGATACTAAAAATTTGCCTGAGGTTCGCGCTGTAACTGATACTGAATTGTCCAGCATTGGAGATTCATTTGCCGCTCAAAAGCATGTACGTGTTGGAAATAATGCATCATATCATGCAGATTCAAGCGATGCGCTTGTTAATGCAGAGCTGGATTGTGCATCTGCCCATATGGCGGCAGACGTTGCTGCCGCTAACCCCGTAACTAGTTGCGCTCCTAGCCCCGAAGCTGACGATAGCACAGGAATGGATCACACGATGACGATTTGCATCGCCGTATCCGTGAGTGCTGGCAGTCTGGCAGGATATTTCATCATCCCGGAGGGGTTTGCAGAAATTTCGGGAAATCTCATCGTGGCGGGGCTTAGCCTGTTACTGCTTTTCGTAGGCATGGATATTGGCGTGGAAGGGACGATCGCAGCCAATTTTAAGCGGGCCGGCTGGCGGGTGATCGTATTCCCGTTTGTGATCATGATCGGTACTTATATCGGTGCGGCGGCAGCATCGCTGGTTTTGCCGGTGACGATGAAGGATGCATTATGTGTGGGATCGGGCTTTGGATGGTATACCTTAGCGCCTGCCATGCTGGCGGAGTATTCCATGGAAATCAGTGCCATGTCGTTCATGCATAATGTCATGCGGGAGCTGATCGGAATTTTGCTGATGCCGCTGGTTGCCGCAAAGGTGGGGTATATCGAAACCATTAGCCTTCCGGGGTCTTCTTCGATGGACGTGTGCCTGCCGATCGTGGAGCGGGTTACGAAAAGCGACATTGCGGTGTATTCCTTTCTATCCGGGGCTGTGCTTTCGGCATCAACGCCGATCATGGTAAGCTTTATGATGGGATTGTAGGCGCAGGGATGCAAAGCGCAAGGCACTAGGCGGCTAGTTTGTGTGCAAAGGCGGAAGGCGCACAAGGTTATATCAGGAAGATTGAACAAAGGATCAAGACTCGGGCGTGCCACATTGAGCATGCCGTAAAAAGCGATGCATAACGTAGGATGTAGGCGTGCTAAATGGATTGCATCATGCGTAAAGCTCGAGACACATAAAGACGTATCAAGCAGGTGAGGCTTTGCATAAAGCGCAGTGAAAGGATCTGAAAACACTAAACGAGCTGTACCGCGCCTAAAGAAAAAAGTAAAACGATTTTTACAGCGCAAGCTGATATAAATATATACAAACAAAAGGAGATGAAAACAAGATATGGATATGAATGTTTTTAAAGGCAGTGACAAATATGTCGTTACCAGGGAGCTGATGAATGCGGTAAACGTGTCGATTGCGTTGAAAAAGCCGCTGCTCATAAAGGGTGAACCGGGAACTGGCAAAACCATGCTGGCAGAAGCGATCGCAGAGGCGCTCGGCATGGAGCTGATTATCTGGGGCATCAAATCCACCACGAAGGCGCAGGAAGGTCTTTATGTATACGATACCGTCCAGAGGCTTTACGACAGCCAGTTCGGGGAAGGAAATGTTTCCGATATCAAGCAGTATATTAAGCTTGGCAAGCTGGGGGAAGCTTTTACCTCTGAAAAACAGGTGGTGCTTTTGATCGACGAAATCGACAAAGCAGACTTGGAATTTCCGAACGACCTTTTGTGGGAACTGGATAAAATGGAATTTTATATCAATGAGACGAAGGAAACCATCAAAACGAACCACAGGCCGATCGTGATCATCACCTCCAATGCGGAAAAAGAGCTTCCTGATGCGTTCCTGAGAAGGTGCATTTTCCATTACATCGAATTCCCGGACAAAGAAAAGATGGAAGAAATCATCAGAGTTCATTATGGCGATATCGATGCGAAGCTTTGTGACAAGGCGTTGGAAGCGTTTTATGAGCTGCGCAAGATGGACGATTTGCAGAAAAAACCGAGCACTTCGGAGCTTCTCGACTGGATTCAGGCATTGATGCTCAGCGGGGTTAATGTGGAAAACCTGGCGAAAGAAATCCCGTTCTTGGGCGTGCTGCTCAAGAAAAACCAGGATATGGATGTGATGCATGATATTAAGGAAAAGGGATTCTCCCTTAGGAGATGGTAACTTATGTTTTTAGAATTTTTTTACCTGCTGCGGGCGAGAGGACTGGAGGTTTCCTTAAATGAATGGATGACGCTGGTGGACGCTTTAAATCAGGGACTTGCGGATTCGTCGCTGCTAGGATTTTATTATCTGTGCAGAAGTATTCTGGTGAAGACGGAGTCGGAATATGATAAGTTCGATGCGGTGTTCGCTGAATATTTTCAGGGGATCGAAACGCCGGAGGATCTTCCAGAGGAGTTCTGGGATTGGCTCGATAAGGATGTCAAGTACAGGGATTTTGGAAACGGGGACGAGTTTGCCAAGGAATTTGAAGAACTGATGGAACTGTGGCGCGAGCGTATTGAAGAACAGAAGGAACGCCACGATGGAGGCTGTTACTGGATCGGCACGGGCGGCACATCAACGATGGGGCATGGCGGATTTCATACGACGGGAATCAGGCCGGGCGGAGAAGGCCGTTTAAAGTCAGCGGTTCAGATTGCCGGGGAACGTAATTTTAAGGATTTCCGGCAGGATAAGATTTTGGATATCAGGCAATTCCAGATGGCGTTTCGCAAGTTGCGGCAGTTTTCATCAAGGGTAGAGGGGCAGAAGACGGAGCTGGATATCGATGCGACGATCGATGAAACCTGTGAAAATGCCGGAATGCTGCAGCTGGTATTTGATAAGCCGAGAAAAAATACGGTAAAGGTTTTGCTGCTCATCGATTCAGACGGTTCGATGTTGATGTACAGCAGGCTTTGCAACAGGCTGTTTCAGGCAGTCAGCCAGGCTAATCACTTTAAAGACTTGAAGGTGTATTACTTCCATAATTGTATTTACGACCATCTGTACACGACGCCTTATTGCAAGCGGGGCGAATGGATTGATACGAACTGGGTACTGCGCAATCTGGACAGCGAATATAAGGTGATTTTCGTCGGCGATGCTGCCATGGCGCCATCTGAGCTGTTTCAGAGGGGTGGCAATTCGTTTATCGGGCTTTGGAATGAGGAGCTGGGAATCGAGTGGCTGCGGAAATTCCAGCGCAGGTACAAGAAACAGATCTGGCTCAATCCGATCGAAAAGATGTCGTGGGAATGGGCGTATGGCGCGAAAACGATCCAAGCGATCGGAAAGGTTTTTCCGATGTTCGAACTGACGCTGGATGGACTGGAAGCCGGAATTAAGAGGCTGCTGGTGAAATAGCGCCGCTCGTGAAGCGGGGTTTGCTTGAAAATTGTGCCTTGCGGCTTTGACGATGGATTAAGGTGCGTCCGTGAAATGAGTGGCGTTGCGGGGTGTGATGCGCCGGTAAATTGAATCTATTCGTGGAGCAGAGCGGCTTGCGACTTGAGCCGTGCCGAGAAGCAAAAGCTTATAGTGGATAGCGGCTTGCCGATTTACAAATGCGGGCAATAGAATCTCAGAGAGGCAGAATCTTACGGCAAACAGTGGTATTGATGTGATAATACAATAAAAGATGCAGGCATATGCCCGTTCGTGTAGAATTCGGGAACATACCTGCATTTTTTGTATGTAATAAAGCTTGCCGTCAGAAAAGAATCAACGAAGCCTGATTTGCTCGTTTGTTATTGATCCGCATATCGGCTGCGCACGGGCAGGCAGCCGTTAAAAATACCGGAATACGCCCTTTACTTTTCCTAGAATCCTGGCATCCTTGACGATGATCGGACTCATGGTTGAATTTTCCGGCTGAAGCCTGATATGGTCTGCTTCCTTGTAGAAGGTTTTGACGGTAGCTTCGCTTTCGAAACCGTCCACCATAGCTACGACGATATCCCCGTTGCGGACGGAATTCTGCTTTTCGACCAGAATGTAGTCGCCATCCATGATGCCTGCTTCAATCATGCTTTCCCCTTTGACGATCAGCATGAAAGTCGTGCCGCTGCCGAGAAAGCGGGCAGGGACGGGAATGCTGTCTTCCACATTTTGTTCGGCTAGGATCGGAGTGCCGGCAGCGATCCTGCCAATGACTGGAATTTCGACCACTTCTGTATGTGCTACGCTGTCAGAAGGCGGCATAAATTCCCGGGTTTGTGGATGAGAAGGCAGATCGCCAGTATTGTTGTCAACGATCATCAGCGCACGCGGTTTAGACGGGTCTTTTTTTATAAACCCCTGTTTTACCAGGCTGTCAATATCCTTATGTGCGGTAGATGTAGACTTAATATTCAGTGCAGAACAGATTTCCCTCACCGTAGGTGGGTATCCCTTCTGCCTGATCTCTTCCTTCATATAATCCAGGATTCTCTGTTCTCGTTCCTTTAACATGCAAACCTCCTCGTAACCTGCGATATTTCCTGAAATTAGTATATCATAATGCGAACAAAAAGTAAACACATGTTTGCAAACGGAATTGTTTGGCGAAAAGCCTGTAAGGACTGTTAGGGTTAGGTCTCTGTCTGTTATTTTACAGGGCATGGATATGCCAATGGAAAGGCAGCGGCTATTCATTGCGCCAGGCTGGATATTTTCTTGCCGTGATGGGGCAGCAAGTCCAAGGGCTGCCGCGATGACAGGTCATGAAGGCGTGAGGCTGCAATTTGTTCTCTCTGTGCTGACAGCCGTATGCCTGCCGAATGACAGGTAGCGCAGATGTGAGGCTGTAATGGCAGGTAGTGCGGGCGCAAGGTCATAATGGCGGGTAGCGAGGGCGTAGTGATTGTGATAGGCTCTATTTTGTGGTAGAAAATAGGATATAAAAATGGTATTATCTAAAAACACCGATTCGTTTGAGGAGGGCGATATGCGAAAATTAAATAAAATACATTATATTTGCATTTGCATGGGTATTGTTTTGTTTTTTCTGGCAGGATGCTCGGACGAAAGGAAATCTTCAGAGGGGATGCAGACGGAACACTCACCAGAACAGGAAGAGCAGGCGCAGCTTGCGCCCGTGATAGAAGAACCTGGCTGGGCGCACTATTTTGACGGTATCAATGGCGCAGCTGTCCTTTATGATGCGGAAGAAAACCATTATTGGATTTACAATCGGCAGTTGGCAGATACCCGGCGTTCACCATGCTCTACCTTTAAGATCATTTCGTCTTTGATTGCTTTAGAAAATGGGATTATCAGCCCGGCGGATTCTACCCGCGCCTGGAGCGGGGAGGTCTTTTGGAATGAGGAGTGGAATCGGGATATTGATTTTTCAGATGCATTTCATGCTTCCTGTGTTTGGTATTTCCGGGAGGTCATCGATGAAATTGGCAAAGAAGCAATGCAAAAGGAACTAAACGAGCTTCGATACGGCAACTGTGATCTTTCCGACTGGGAAGGATACCTTAATACGAATAATAATAATCCGGCTTTAACAGGATTTTGGATAGAGTCGTCGCTGCTTATTTCACCGAAAGAGCAGGCAGAAGTAATGGCACGGATCTTTGGTGGCGAAACGGATTATGCGGAAGAAACAGTGAGCCAGCTTGCGCAGGTCATGCTACTATCGGAGCAAAAGGATGCGGATGTCTTGATTTATGGAAAAACGGGAATGGGAAAAGCACAGGACATCGTTGTCGATGCCTGGTTTACGGGCTTTGCAGAGCAGTCTGATAAAAAAATTAGCTTTTGCGTGTATCTGGGTGAAACGGATCATAAAAATGTGTCCAGTGTGAAAGCAAAGGAGATAGCAATAAGCATTATATCGGATTTCTAGGATTGAAACCTGCGGCATTCCCCGCCGGCAAACGAAAAAAATATTATTTTTTCTAAATTTTACCTTGACAGTCTAGATTAAAGGTGTAATATATTCTATAAGCAGATCATGTAATGATATGAAAAAAATTGGATAACATAATGAAAAAGAAAAGAGGTCAATATGGAAATCATTAAAATCACGAAAGACAATTTTGACAGTGAAGTGAAAAACGCTGATGTTCCGGTGCTGGTGGATTTCTGGGCATCGTGGTGCGGTCCGTGCATGATGCAAGGTCCGGCGCTCGAAGAGTTTGCCAATGAATATGATGGGGTAAAAGTAGGCAAAATAAATATTGACGAGGAGCAGGAGCTGGCGATGAAATACGGCGTGAGCAGCATCCCGACTCTGATCTATTTTAAGGATGGGAAAGTTTCCGAAACGCTCGTGGGACTTCGTTCCAAGGATCAGATCGCACAGGCTCTTGCGCTGTAGTCAGCCAGGCATTTTGCCATTTGCAAACAATTGGGCATTTTGCCATTTGTGAGCAATCGGGCGTTTTGCCAAACAAGCAGGAAAGGAAAGGGATTAGAAAATGGATGTTAAGTTTTTAAGGTGTGAAAAATGCGGAAGCACGATTACTTTTTTAACGGGTGATGGGGATCATGTAAAGTGCTGCGGCGATGAAATGTCAGAGCTTCATGCGAAGAATACGGAAGGTGCTGGTGAAAAGCATCTGCCGAAGGTATCGCGCCATGAAGGTACGGTAAGGGTGGACGTGGGCGAAATCAGCCATCCGATGGAGGATAAGCATCTCATTGAGTGGATTTATCTCCAGACCAAAAGAGGCGGGCAGTTCGCGCGCCTAGAGGCCAGACAGGAGCCACGGGCTACCTTTGGTGTTTCCGGGGAAGAGCCGGCGGATGAACCGGTGGCAGTATATGCTTACTGCAATGAACACGGCTTGTGGAAAACAGAGCTGTAGCGGGGCGTTAGTTTTGCTGGCAGAAGAGCAGGGAGATGGTCTGGCGGTTTGCCATTGCAGGGAAATGAACATGCTTGGCAAAAATTTGTTTCTACAGGGAAAAGGACGCATTTCAACAAAATCATCCTGTGGCAAAAGGCGGGATGGATCAAAAATTCTCCTTGCTTTTTCATTCTCTTCATGATATGATATCTCAAGTAAGAAAGAAGAAGTCATCCGCTTCTCACC